>CAZFKB010000199.1:0-3665 GCA_964519785.1 uncultured Candidatus Obscuribacterales bacterium
TTAGAATTTAGAAACTGAAGCTGTATTCCCGAGTAGCGCAGCGGTAGCGCAGGTGACTGTTAATCACTTGGTCGTAGGTTCGAATCCCACCTCGGGAGCCATTTTACTAGCTCAATGAAAAATATCCTCAGTAAAGTATTGCTTGCATTGTCGGCAATTTTGATCTTTGCTGAGCTTTTGCTCTATTTGGGGCGTTTTTATGTAGCTCTTGCAAGCGACCTTCCAATCGACTACGAAGGTCCTACCTATTTTGGAATAAGACAACTTGCCTCTGCTCGAAATATCTACGATTCAAGTACTTTGAATGCGCCACCTTTCATGGTCACCATTTATATGCCTTTGTATTACGGGCTGTGCGCTATATTTCAAAATTTTTTGGACCTGGCTTCAGGAATTAAAGCTTGTCGCTTGTTCAGCATTTTATCTTTGCTTGGTGCCGGGTTTTGTTCGTATCGCATTTTTAAATTGTCTCAAATCGGACAAATGCGCTCGATTCTTGGGCTTTTTGTTTTTCTGAATTTTTTTGCTTTGTGGATTTGGTCGAATTATTGTCGAGTGGATATGTTAGCCACAGCTCTTTCACTGTTTGCCCTTGAGCGCTTTATGACCATGCAAGATGTTGATAGAGAGGCATTTTCTATTAACAATATTTTGCTTGTTGCTTTCATTTGTATTGCCGCACTGTATACAAAGCAGTCATCTATTGTGGTGGCATTTTCCATTTTTGTTTGTTTGCTCTTGCAAAAAAAATGGAAACAGTGCATTGAATTTGGACTGGCTTTTGGTGCTGGCTCCGCCGTTATATTTGCATTGTTGCAAGTAATCACAGGTGGTGGCTTTCTTGCACATATGCAATTTGCCTCGAGGATGCCCTATGACTGGACTATGATGATGAATCATCTTGGTTGGATCGGACTTGATTGGCTCAAGATTTTGATTATTGGCGCATCCTGTGCGGTGCTTATAGTTTTTGGTAAACGCACCCGAGACGAAAAAAATTATTTCACCCTTTCGTTACCATTTTTGTTTTCTACAGCGATCTTTACTCTGTACACCCTTGGAACTGAATATCCCAATACAAATCATGCCATCCTCTTTTATTTCACCTTAGTCTGGGTTTTCGCTCAGGTTTCGCAAGAATTTAGACAAAGGCAAGATCAAAAACAAGAGTGCATCTATTCGATTAGTCTTGCAGGAGCGAGCTTATTGAGCTGTGCTTTGATGTTTTCGTTATTACCTTCAATGATGGACTGGCCTGGGCAACTGAACGCTTCTAAAGCGCAGCTTGCCATATTGAGCAAGTTGAAACCCCAGAGTCTGATTTTCACCGAAGATCCATATTTGAGTCTGGTATCAAATACAAAACCACTTTTCGTCGATGTTTCAACTTTTGTCCAGGTCTGGCGAAAAGAGCGCAAAGAAGCCTGGCAGCAGGAGCTGGAAAGCTTGATAGACCAGAAGAAATTTGAAGCAGTGATAATTAACTGCCACGATGACCAGAAGGAAAAACCGAGTTACTACTGGAGCGCAGATCTGGTCGATTTAGTACACCAGAAATATAGCCTGAATTCCTCTTTGACCGGAAACAGGCAAACTCAAAATGTTTATCTAAAGGCTAACTAAATGGGCGAAGACTTATTTTTCTTCGGTTTTGCCGGCTTTCATGTCCGACACTTTCTTCATTTTCTTAGCCAATTTGATAATGATCACAGGCAAAATAATCACACCAGCAAGGGCGATCATCATTCCTACTGTGCCTGAATCCATCTCCATAACTTTCCCCTTCCTTTAGTGTGGCGACATACCGATATCATTTTATGGACTGCCCTAATTAATATACTCCCTAGCGCATCCTCGACCAAGCCTTGTAAGTTTCTTTACAACTCCTGCATGGCGAGGAAATCGCCCACAGAACGGGAAATTTAGATAAATGGGTAGTAATCTTAAAGGTGTGACATTTTTTAGTAAGCTACCCTTGACTATATGGACCATTCGACCCGAAAACTTAATACACTCAAAGGTCAAATAACGGCTCTAAGTCTTATTCTTGCTTCCTTTTTTTGCCCTCCTGCCCAGGCTGAGGCAGGTGCTTTGAGTATATATGGTGAGCCATTGTCAGAGGCTTATAAAAAGGACTTCTTCAGTTTTTTCAGATTTTCAATGATTGGAATGTCTGTGACCAAGGATGGTTACACGACTGTTTCATACAAACCTCCAAGAGGCAGTATGCTTCGCCAATGCGTAGATTTGAACCTTACCCTGACAAGCGAAGGTCGCATCAAAAGGATGGTGCTCAAATTGCGTCGTCGCTGTATTGAAGACTCGCGTCAAGGAATGTTTGCACGTGACGTAGCTAAAAGCTTCATACAAGCCGGTATTCCCGATCGTGACTCAGATGCTGTAAACGATTTGATAAACGAAATATTCTTCAGACAAAAGCTTACTCAAATTGACGTTAAGCCCAAAGAGGATAATTCTGCTGAAAGTAAGTTGCCTTCCATCACTGTCTTGAAGCTTGGCGCAGGTGACCTTGCAGACGGAGATATTGTCATTTTTGGTGAGAACTTGAAAGTGCCTGAACTCAATAAAGATGCATCGCCTTTATACAGTGTTTTCGCAGGCGAGAGCAAAATTGCTAATCAAAATATTGGTGATCTCGTATTAGAAATGGAAAACAAATTAGGCGAAGAAGACCTTACTATTTCTGTTATGAACAAGGGCGATAAAGAAAAAATGCAAGCAAGCGATTTTGACTTCGACCAGTTACCTGGTACTGCGGTGCCGTTGCTCAAATAACTATTCTATGTTCAGGTCAGAAGAGTTGGAGCTGTCTTTTGACTCAGACTTACCGTCTTCTTGATCTAGAATATTTTTGATATCACCCATCGAGTGTTCGGATTCTTTCTTCAGATCCAAGCCACTATCTTTAGAGTCAGAGCTGTCAAATTGATTCGAATCTGCAATATCTTGTTGCCAGATGGTGGGCGAAATTTCTTCAACCTTGTGAATCAGCCATTTTTTACCATTCTCTTTGATGACAACAAAACGTAGATATCTAGGACCTTTTCTGATCCAGAAATTGGTATTGCACAAAACTGAAGCGGTCAGTTTTTTAGGGTCGAAGCTTTCGATTTTCAAGGCTGATTTTGGAGCTGAATTCACATCACCAATAGATTGAAACTGGAGCGTTTCTTTAGACCAGGTTTCAGAAAGCTTTTGATAATTGTTAGCAGCAAAATCTTCGGTATAGAAATTCATCATTGCGTCACCACTTATGGTGTCATCTTCTTTTGAGAGAATTCCAAACATACTGCGAATGAGTCCTACGATTTGACGCAGATCTTCACTCGACTTTTGATCGAGCATGTTGCCTTCTTCAAGTATGTTTTCGCTACCGGCGTGTTTGTATGAAATCTTACAGTAATCGCCTATTGACGCGCCTTCTGCATAAGCTGAGCGATCGTCCATATTGTAGGTTCCAGTACTCAATTTAAGAGCGTGAGCTTGTTCGCTCGATCCTGTAGCAGGCTTTACCCACAAGATTACTTCACCAGTCTTTGAATTGGTTTCAGCCGCAGGAGCATAGTAATAAATAAGTCCTTCTTCTTTGTTTTGAAAAGATAAGAGCGATCCTACATTTGTATTGGATAAGAAAAATCCAGCTG
>CAZFKB010000200.1:0-3597 GCA_964519785.1 uncultured Candidatus Obscuribacterales bacterium
GTGCGCATTGACTCATCGAAAATCGTACCCTGACAAGTCTATTGCCTCATCTAAAATCGTACTCCTTGAAGAAAAAGGAGTAAAGGATGACAGAAAAGATGAGCAAAGGAAGCAGGTACGAGTTGATTTCACGCACTGGGCCACGGTATCGCAATGCTACTTCAAGAGACAGAAAACGAATTCTGGACGAATTCATCGCAGCCAGCGGATATAGTCGCAAACATGCGATTTATGTCCTGAGCCAAACGAAAGTGAAGGAACCAACGAAACGGAACCGTGCAGCTGTCTACGGCTTAGAGGAGCAAAACGCGCTGATTGAACTTTGGGAATATGCGAATCGAATCTGCTCAAAAAGACTTGTTCCTTTTCTTCCCGATCTTATCGACGCCGTTTCCCGGCACGGTCGGCTGATTCTCAAAGAATCAGTAAAGGCTAAACTGTTGAGTATGAGTCCAGCGACGGTCGATCGCTTATTGAAGGCTCGGCGGAGATGCGAAGGACAAACATGCACAAGACCCGGGTCACTGCTCAGAAAGCACGTCCCGATTAGAACCTTCGCTGACTGGAACGAAGTTCAGCCGGGATTTCTAGAGGCTGACTTAGTAGCCCACTGTGGAGACACGACCTCGGGTCAGTTTTTGCAAACCCTGGTGGCCACAGATATAAACACTGGATGGACAGAGCCATTTTGCCTATTGCATAAAGGAGAACAAAACGTAATTGCAGCCCTAACTCAAATACGTCCATTGTTGCCGTTTGCGATTCAGGGCCTTGATACCGACAATGGAAGCGAGTTCATGAACTACGGTTTGATTCAATACTGTGAGGATAACCAAATCACTTTTACCCGCTCCCGTCCTTACAAGAAAAACGATCAATGCCACGTCGAAGAAAAGAATGGCGCTATTGTGCGCCGGGTGGTTGGCTATCATAGATATGAGGGAGCGGCTGCCCAGGACGCATTCAACCGGCTCTATTCAGTGCTCAGACTCTATGTGAATTTCTTCCAGCCATCGATGAAGTTGATTTACAAGGAGCGTCATGATGCGCGAGTGAGGAAGAAATACGACCGGGCCCAGACCCCGTACAAACGAGTGCTACAGTCAGGCATTCTGACAAAAGAAGAGGAACAGCAGTTAAGGCAAACATACTTAGAGCTAGACCCGACGGACCTACTGCTTTCTATCGAACAGCTTCAGGAAGACCTGATGAAACATTCAGCCGGCTATGACGACACGCAAAAGGTCCTTGTTCAAGAAATCAAAGGAGAGAAAGTTACAGATGACAGCACAAATCGACGAGCCAGAATCAGAATCAAAAGAAAAAGGCCAAGACGATCGAGGAATGTTACCGTAGGCTCAGTCGCAACAGACACTTCAGTAGCAAGCGAAAATATTCAGCGCATCGCTGGGGAGTCACCATCATTTAGACAAAAGAGAATTGCGATGGAGGGTTTGCTGCGAATCCACTTAGAAGATTGATAGAGAGTTACTATTAGGTAATGCAAGCGCTTTGATGTAAAGGGAAGAAATTTGATGAGGCAACGGATCTGGAATAGTACGATTTTTAAATGAGGCAATACGAAGTGCCGTATACGTGCCAGTATCAGGCAGTATTTTAACATCCATGCCTGATATTGGGAGAATTTCGCGGTAAAATCATGGCGATACCATGCCTGATACTAGGAAGCAGAGACAAACTTGAAAACCCAGGAAACCCAATCGGCTCAAAACTCGGCGTTGTCAGCAGATGAGAGGGCTTGCCTTTTGAAGGATTTATACAAAAGATATGAGCTGTATATTTTATCTTTGGAAAAGCAACCTCTTTCACCGCATACGGTGCGAGCATATCAGGTCAGGATGCAGCATTTCCTTGGATTTCTCGGCGAAAACATCGGTCAATACAAAGACGCTTTGTCAAACTCAAATACCCGCGACTATGTAGCCCGCGATTACAAGCTTTACTTGAAGCAAGAGCTGAAGAGCAGCCCTCAGACGGTGAACGCCTACCTGACCGCCATCGACTCCTTCTATATCTTTCTTGGACTTGGAAAAGCCAAAGCCAAAAGAGAAGACCTTCCAAACCTAGCACCACAAGCTCTAACTCAAAAAGAACAAAAAGATTTCTTGCGCGCAATCGAAGACTGCAAATCAATCAGAGACAAAGCAATCGCTACACTTCTTTTGTACTCTGGAATGCGAATAGGCGAATGCGCAGCATTGAACGAAGACGACATTGCCCTTAGCGAACGCAAAGGTCTAGTCAGAATTCGCGCCGGCAAAGGTGGTGGCTATCGTGAAATACCACTAAATTCACAATGCAGAGAAGCACTCCACGCATGGGTTGCATACAAACGAAAAACTTATCCAAACAATTTCGATCCTGCATTCTTCATTTCAAATTTAGGACAGCGCCTCTCAGTAGACAGTATCGATCACGCAGTCAGAAAGCTTGCTAAGGCTGCAAAACTAGACAGTGTATCAGCACACACACTAAGGCATACTTGCCTCACAAACTTAGTTCGCGCAGGAAACGACATGGTAATGGTCGCTCAAATTGGTGGTCACAAAAAGCTTGAAACAACGATGAGGTATAGCCTACCGACTAAATTCGACCAAGAGACTGCGATGGAAAAGATTCAAATTGAGTTTTAGGCAAGTGGAGGACGGACAAATCTGGAAATTTGCAGAAACAAATAAAGAAAATACCGTGTCATCAGTACATTGCAACAAGTGCGGAAACACGACGAATCATAGCGTTCTTCGAGGGATTTGCTATCACGACGAGGAAATAATTGACGAGTTTTGTGGTTACTCGTGGGGCGGAGAGTGTCAAATTCTTAGTTGCATGGGGTGTGGCGAATTCTCGTTTCGTGAATACTCCTGGTTCTCGGAAGATCCAGATGAGTCAAAAGAAAATTTCTTTCCCCCAAGACTAAAAGTTAATCCATCGCAGCTTTATTTAAGAGAAGATGTGGCTCAGCTACCTGAGTCAATTCAGGAAATCTATAAGGAGGTTCTGTCAGCCGCCCAAGGAAATCTTACTATTCTTGCGGGTTTTGGAATTAGAGCGATTCTCGAAAGTATTTGCAAGGATAAAAAGACAAAAGGAGAAAATCTGCTTCAAAAAATCGATAACTTAGAAAAAAGTGGTTTGCTTACTATTGAAGGAGCTAAGATCCTTCATGGAATTCGGTTGTTAGGAAACGATGCAGCACACCAAATGAAAGGACTTGCACAGTCACAAGTCCTTGTGGCAATGAGGGTGATTGATCATCTTCTTTTAGGAGTGTATGTGCTTCCATGGGAGGCGGAGAAAGCCGAATTCCCCCAACATTCCAGCAAAAAAACGCAATCGGAAAAACAAACAGAAAATTTCACTGATCATACGGACTGATAATCACGTTTATGTTGCTCATTGAAGCGCTGCGCATTTTTCAGTGAACAGAAGATATGCGCATATAATACCAATATGCTCAAATCTTTTTTTCATAACAAAAAAACTCTCAACACTCTCATTATTAGTCTGGCTCTAGTTTTTGCTGATCAACGACAATTAGAATTGCGTGTTAGCGACAATTAGAATTGAACCTTTTTG
>CAZFKB010000201.1:0-1129 GCA_964519785.1 uncultured Candidatus Obscuribacterales bacterium
GCAGATCTACTCATAATGCAAGAAGCTCCTTCAACTGATCAACCGAACTCAATACTCTCGATGCACCAGATGCCTTCAACTGCTCTTCACTGAGAGTCGTAGTTACACCAATCGCTTCAATTCTCAAAGCCAACGCAGCAGAAACATCGTCCACCGAATTTCCAATATACAAAGCGTCAGTTAAATCATTTTCTTTCATACAGGCTTCAAGATAATCTGGCGAAGGTTTTGCATGCAGATGAGGTCTATCACCTACACAATAAATCTGGTCGAAAACCGAATCAAGACGCGACCCCCACACAGGGTCGTACTCTACTCGACATCGACCGGTGACCACAAACAATTTATGACGTTTGCGCAATTTTTCAAGCACGTTCAAATCGCAAATGAGTTCTTCGGCTTCAATTGCAATTTTTTTGTACATTGGAATTGCAGTCAACACAATATCTTCAATATCCGCTTCAAAACCCCGCCGTCGAATCAATTCTTGAGTCGCAATCCAGTCGTCGTTATATCCGCCCTCTGCTTTGAGTGCTCTTAACTCGCCAATTTCAAGCGGTATGCCAGTGTATTGTTCGACAAGCTTTTCTACTACTTTTGCAAAACTCTTGGAAGTATCAACTATAGTATCGTCGAGGTCGAACATTATTCCAAAAGACTTAGAAAAATTCTCCAATACACTCAAAAACTTGTCGTTTTCTTCTTGTGTCCCAGTCGAAACTCGCACCATGCCATCGATAACTTCGCTTCTATCACGCACCAGCACCGACTCTTTGCGACAAAATTCGGTAAAACGTTTAGCCAAAAATCCCATTTCAACCAGAACGCTATTGCTTGCACCACGCGTAACTTTATATCCGCGCTCTTCAATTTGACTTGCTAAATTGTCCAACCGAATCAATGAATCTTTGACCTCCGCTTTTACTCTTTTGGCATTATCTAAGAGTTTTTCAGCCACCCATACTGCAACGGCATTCACGCTATAAGGAAGCTTGACACGCTCGAGCACCTCAACCAGTTCAGGCTTTCCAAAAACAATTCCAAGACGCAATCCAGCCATTCCCCACGCCTTAGAAAAAGTCTTCAGAACAAGTAAGTTATCGAATTCTCTAATCATAGACAAACAACT
>CAZFKB010000201.1:1229-3545 GCA_964519785.1 uncultured Candidatus Obscuribacterales bacterium
AAAAAGTCTTCAGAACAAGTAAGTTATCGAATTCTCTAATCATAGACAAACAACTATCCTGGTTATATTCACCATAAGCTTCATCTATTACAAAAAGAGTATTGCTGTACGTTTTGCACCAAATAGCTATACGCTCTACATCAAGCACTGCACCGGTTGGGTTTTCTGGCGAGGCAAAAAATGCCATTTTTACACCAGATTCAAGCTCCTTTTCGATACCTCTTATATTGAAAGAAAAATCGTCATTCACTCTTACTGCACGAACATCTGCACCCGCCAGTTTCAAACTATGAGGAATAATGGCAAAGCACGGATCCGACACTATGGCACGGTCTTTTCCAGCCTCAATGAATGAAGAGCAAATAACAGATATACCCTCGTCGCTGCCATTTGTCAAAAGCACAGACTGAACCGGAACTGAATAGTAGTCGGCAATTTTGTTGTTAATAACCTCATACTCTGGATAAGTATTGAACAACAAAGCCGGCAATTCGCTACAGTTAAAAACATCTGAAAAACCACTGGTGTTCTCATTGAAGTCCAGTCTGGTAAATTGATATCTACCTTCTTTTGGTCTTTTATATGGTGGCAATTTTTTCACAGCAGCTCTTGGTGTAACTGGCATTAGACAATTTTCTCCAGTTTATATTCGAGAATGTCTTTTGCGCCCCATGCCACCAGTTTTGGAATCAGACCTGGCACCTCATCTTTGTCTACTGCAATTTTTACTGCATATCCCGATCCCTGATAAAGCTCAGAAACTGTTGGAGACTTCATACATGGCAGATTTTTTACTATACGCTCAAAGTCTGCTTTATCCACATTCATTTCTAGCAAAACCTTTTTTCGGGCAGCTAGCGAGCTTTTCATTAGCATCACAAGCTCTTCTAGTTTTTGTCGTTTAACTTTATTCTCTAAAGCTTCACGACTACATATAAATCTTGTAGTCGAGCGCATTACTTCGTCGATTATGACCAATCTATTTGAACTGAGCGTTGCACCAGTAGCAGTATTATCTATGATCAAATCTGCATCTTCTGGTGGCAGCGCTTCGGTTGCACCATAAGTGCGAACAAAAATAGAATTGAGCTTCTTCTTTTCTATATAAGTTTCAGCCAGACACTTGTACTCAGAGGCGAGAACGAGCGTCCTCTCGCTTTGAGCCGATTCTAAATCCAGCGACTCAGGTGCTGCCACAACAATTCGCACAGGATCAAAACCTAAATCGAGCAACTCTACAACGTCTGCCTTTTGCTCGACTATCCAGTCGTATCCGGCAAAGCCACAGTCGTGACGACCAAGAGCGACCAGATTAGGAATATTCTGGGCTTTTAGAAATTTGCCTTCTATTGCCGGATCGCTTGATGTCGGTCGGTAAGACCTAGATTCTTGATTGAATTGAATGCCTAATCCTTTAAGTAAGGTCAAAACCTTATCTTGCATGCGTCCGGTAGGAACAGTCATTTTAAGGATGTCTTTGCCGGTGGAGGATTTTTCGCCCGTCTTGGAATCTATTTGTGCTGAGGTTTGCATTGTTTTTCCTTGCTGTTTATTTGTTGTCGCATACAAAAAAGCCCGCTTGAAGCAGGCTCTAACATTTAAAAGATTGATTACAATCTAAAGACTTGCAAGCCCGCTTCAAATTTCCAATCTATGATGATGCGCGTGAAGATTGCTGTTCAGGCCATTCAATTTGGCAAATTTGTGGGCTGTCGCTAAAAGCATTTGCGCCTTCTGATTTCTTACTTTTCCAGGGTAACATCGTCCATTCGCCGTGGCTATCCTTAGCTAAGCAATGTAACATGACAACCCCTTCATGTTTAATCTGGACTTTTGAACTTTTTGCCTGCATATGTCGTTCTAACAAATAGAAGGTCTGGGCGAGACTTCATAAAGGACAAAACTGAACAATGAAAAACACTATTCATATATTAGGTATCACTCTTTCACTATTAGGGGTCACAAATCTGCTCTTTATAGAAAACGTCAAGGCTTCAAACGACGTTTCAACTAAATATGACCAGTGGACCGACACCAAACGCTCGCGCCAGATACCGGTCAAATACTATCTGCCAAGCTCTTTTGATAAGGCGACGACCCCTTATCCTGTGGTAATTTTCTCGCACGGACTTGGCGGCTCGCGCGAGGCAGCTGTTTATCTGGGAGACTATCTTTGCAAACATGGATATGTAGGGGTATTTATCCAACATCCCGGTAGCGACGAGTCTTTCTGGAAGCCTGACTTACAAAAAGAAGGAAGTGCTTTAGACAAAGCTAAGCTTATGACTAAATTCAAAACTCAGGTTGCAAATCCAA
>CAZFKB010000202.1:0-3500 GCA_964519785.1 uncultured Candidatus Obscuribacterales bacterium
CATCTGTCCTTTTATAAGCAGCAAAATAAATGGATCCTTGGCAAAGTCGAGTTGAAATAGCGGTAAAAAAGAATGTACTGGCGCCTGAACAAAATTACACCTCAGCAATTTTTACAATATTACGCCGTCCATATTGCTCTTGCAGTGAGTCTTTCGGTTAACTTCTTTCAAATGGTGACAAGACCCAAACAAGACAAACTACCACAACAAATGCAGCAGAGCTTCGTTATCTTTGCAAAACAAGTTACCTCACACTTACTCGACACAACTTATCTCACTTTCCTGGACTCTACCTCAGCACTCGATGGAGAGCTATCTCCCAGTGTCAAAAAATATCTCAAAGAGCGGGGCTTGCTCACTCAGGGCGCAGAGCTTTCTGCCATGGCGATTCAGCTCAAACGTTCAAGACAGGTTTGCGCAATCCGCTTCGATCGGGTACAAATGTCAGACCCAAACCAGCAAGGCATGATCCCCTGCACAGTCGCAGGCAAAATCGCAATTCACTCGTCTGACGAATCTGGTCCGCAAGAACAAGATTTTTGCTTTCGTTATCTCATAGGTATTTCAAAAGCGACTCAACAGCCTATAATAGCTGGGTTCGAAGAGCTTTCCGCAGCCCCCGCAGGCGGCGGCTAAGCCCAGCTAAAGCAAAACAGGACGCAAATATCAAATGTTTTCCGGCATCATTGAAGAAATCGGTTCAATCGTGAACGTGTCAGCCTCTGAAGAGGGGAGCCGTTTTTCCATAAAGGCGATAAACGTTTTCAAAGACATCGCAATGGGCGAGTCTATATCGGTAAATGGCACCTGTCTCACGGTCATCTCGTGGGACGAGAAAGCTTTTACTTTCGACGTTGAAGCATCTCATCAGACTCTAAATGTGACCAACCTGGGCAAGCTCAAAGCGGGCGACCAGGTCAATCTAGAAAAGGCGCTCAAAGTTTCAGACCGCCTTGGTGGTCATATAGTGAGCGGTCACGTAGACACGACAGCTACCCTTAAATCGATAAAAGAGGACGGCTTTGCGCGTTTTCTGGTTTTTAGCCTGGAAAAAAAGTGGTCGCCTTATTTCATTGAAAAAGGCTCAGTAACGGTCAATGGCATTTCGCTCACAGTTGTCGATTTTCCAGAGCAAGACGATGGCACCTTTGCCTTCTCGGTCTGCCTCATCCCCCATACTTTAGAGGTGACCACAATGAAAAATCTGGCACCTGGCGACGTTTGCAACATAGAGTGCGACATCATGGCTAAATACCTGGTCCGATTGTTAGCAGAAGGTTATCTTGAAAACCTTAATAAAGTAGTACAAAATCTCCCGGTTTCTTAATTTTCACGGTTAAATTCTATAGAAATTACCAAGAGGTCTTTCGCTATGGAAACACCGGTTACGCTAGAGCCAAAACAGACACAAAACTCCCCTGAATTCAAGGACGATGTGTTCGATTCTGTGGAGGACGCGTTAGCCGACATAGCCAGGGGTAAATTCGTTGTCGTGGCAGACGATGAAGACCGCGAAAACGAAGGCGACCTCATTTGTGCGGCTGAACTAGTGACACCTGAAATGCTCAATTTCATGGTGACTCAAGCTCGTGGCTGGGTCTGTTTGGCACTGACCCAGGAGAAAGCCCGCGCACTCGAATTGCCTCTAATGGTAGAAAACAACACCGAGTCGCAACAAACTGCTTTTACCATTACAGTTGACGCAGACAAAAAGTTTGGTGTCACCACCGGTATCAGTGCATACGACCGCGCAACCACTATTCGCGTGGCTGTAGACCAGGACGCAAAGCCTGAAGACCTTCGCCGCCCCGGACATATTTCGCCACTGGTCGCACGCGACGGTGGTGTATTACGTCGCGCCGGTCATACAGAAGCTGCAGTAGACCTGGCTCGCATGGCTGGTCTTACTCCTGCTGGCGTGATTTGCGAAATCTTAAACGATGACGGCACGATGTCTCGCGTTCCTCAGCTCAAAGAATTCGCTCGTCGCAATAATCTCAAATTCATCAATATTGCTCAATTAATTGCATACAGACTCAAGCAAGAACGCTTCGTCAAGCGCGAAACATCGGTACGCCTGCCATCTGCTTTTGGCGATTTCAATTTATATTGCTATCGCAATACACTCGACGATAGCTGCCATCTAGCGCTGGTCAAAGGCGATATCGAAGGTAAAGAAAACGTACTCATTCGTGTCCACAGCGAGTGTTTGACTGGCGATGTTTTTGCAAGTTTGCGCTGCGATTGCGGACCACAACTGGAAGGCGCACTAGCTCTGATTCAAAAAGAAGAAGCAGGCGTTCTAGTTTATCTGCGCCAGGAAGGTCGCGGCATCGGGTTAATAAACAAACTAAAAGCATACGCTTTACAAGAACAAGGCCAAGACACAGTGGAAGCCAACGAGTCACTCGGCTTTAAACCTGACCTGCGCGACTACGGCGTAGGCGCTCAAATATTGTGCGACCTTCGTCTTAGCTCGGTAAGAATCATCACAAATAATCCGCGCAAAATTGTAGGACTTGAAGGTTATGGCTTAGAAATCACAGACCGCGTGAGTTTGCCACCTGCTTGCAACAGCCACAACATGGGCTATTTGCTCACCAAAAAAGAAAAAATGGGACACTGGCTCGATGGAATCGAACTGACTGCTAAAGGAGAAAACGAATAATGGCTCAAGACAAACCAAATGTCATCGAAGGCAGCCTGATTGGCACAGGTCTCAAATTCGCCGTAGTCGCAAGCCGTTTCAACGATTTCATCACGAGCAAATTGCTCGAAGGTTGTATCGATTCTCTCAAAAGACATGGTGCAGACTGCCAGAACATCGATGTTATCTGGTGTCCTGGCGCTTTCGAAATTCCACTGGTAGCAAAAGCAGCCGCTGAAACCGGTAAATATGACGCTGTAATTTGTCTTGGAGCAGTCATCCGCGGTGCCACCGCTCACTTCGATTATGTTTGCGCTCAAAATGCGTCAGGCATTGCAAGCACCAGCGTTGAAACTGGCGTCCCGACCATTTATGGAGTCTTAACCGTAGACACAATAGAACAAGCAATCGAGCGCGCCGGAACCAAAGCAGGCAACAAAGGCTCAGATTGCGCAGTTGCTGCGATCGAAATGGTCAATGTATTGACCAGCCTCAAACGCGCCAAGACCGCTAAAGTCTAGTTAGATCTGACAAAAATCAATTTGCTCGGCGTCGAGCTTTTGCTTTGCGCTCTTTGAGCAAGCCTACTAATTTTTCTTTCTGCTCTGGAGAAAGTAGTGCTCTGATGTCGAGCAATAACTTAATTCTTCCATTTGCAATTTCAGAGCGCAGATTGTTTATTTGAGTCTGTTTTGCCATTACTTCAGCTTCGGCAGGGTCTGGCTTCAATTGAAAATCCTGCATGTCTTCTATCAAGCCAAACAAAGTCTTAAGCCGCACGCGCTGTACATCTTCGAATTCTTTTGCCATCTGGCGGATTTTCAATTCTTGCTCTTTGCTTATTCCAGCCTCT
>CAZFKB010000203.1:0-3477 GCA_964519785.1 uncultured Candidatus Obscuribacterales bacterium
AGGTGTTGGTCGTGGTGTTGCCACGTCCATCCTGAGCCGTCGCTACCTTGTTCCATGTGGCGTCATAAGTGAAATTGTTCGTGATATCAGAGAGTCCAGAACCAGGCTTGGCCTTTGCTTTCACTTGAGTGACATTGTGCTTTGAATCATAAGTCCATTCAGTTGCGTTGCCTTCAGGCGCTTCTGCGCGAGTCAGCCGTCCAATTCCATCGTAAGTGTTGAGCCAAGTCTTGCCAACTTGGTTTACGATTTTGGCAATATTGCCATTTGCATCGAAGCTTAAAACACGGCTGTTTCCAGCGGCATTTTTCTCTTCCGAACGTGGACCGGCAATGAAAAATTCAGTCAAGTTTGAGTAAGCATCAGTCTGTTGCTTCACTCGATTGAGCGTATCGTACACGTTTGTGACGATAGCATTACTCGGGTTTGCAGGCTTGAAGATACTTTCCATCAATCCTGGCTTTCCAGTGACGTATGAGAAAGTGGTCGACTTTGATGCCGGATCAGTTGCAACCGTCAAATTGCGGTTGGCATCAATCGTGAAGCTGACACTACGACCGGTGCCATCGGACACAGAAGTAAGATCGTTTCCAGTATAGTTCAGAGTCAATGTCCGCCCCAAGCCGTTTGTCACGCTCGAGAGCTTTCCTGACGAATAAGTATAAGTGACTGTAACTCCCTGCGGGAAGACAATAGTTGAGATGTCGCCAGCCGCGTTGAAGTTATACTGCACACCATTTGAGGTAGTGAGCCTGTAGGCTCCACCACCGAGATCGGTAAGCGACGAGTTGCTACCCATGGGCGGCAAGAAGCTGCCGTCTGGAAGCTTGACGAAAAGCTGTGTGCCTTCAACTGTAGTGACCGTCACCGTGTTATCGATAAGCTTATCCAGCATCCAGCGATTAACGCAGGACACTGTAACCCACTTATCGAGCGGCTTGGTCAAGTCAGTGTAAAGATCCTTCGTGAGGAACATAGCCACGATGCCAACCGCACCATGAATCGGGTTTCTGGTTGCCATTCCAATCAAAGCGTCGGAGTTTCTCTTCGCCAACATTTTGTGGTTGTGAGACCATCCCCGTCCAAGCTCACCATCAAGCAAATAGCTCGATGATTTATAGAAGCGATGGAAAGATAACCCATACGGAAAACCCTGGCTGCCCAAGGTGAGGTCAACATGATCATAAACAAACTGACCATTAGCAAGTGAAACTGGGTCTGAACTCAAAGAACCCCAACCCCCACTTCCTTGTACTACTGCTGAAAGTGTCATATCAGGCGGTCCATAACCGATAGCACCGATTTCGGCACTTCTGTTTGCGACTACATTCGTTCCAGCATAAGTCTGCCACTGGGCATTGGTAATTGCCACACCCTTATAATCGCTAGTGGTTACGTATGCCGCAGCTTTCACGCCTTTTAGCGATCCGCCATAAATACCCACAGCACCGTACCATGGGCTGATTGCGTCATATCCAAATCCGGTGAACGCACTAATAGTCTCAGTTCCATCCTCAGGCACGACAGCTCGCCAACCGGCATTCACCCACCAGTTCTCGATGTTGTCGAGATCTCCAGTAGAATAGCCAGTCAATGCAGGACGCACGGTCCCAAGCCAGTTACCGGAATTCGCATCATAAATTTTGAGCCCAGCAGAAACTGCATGGTCAAGCATCGTGGTCGAACTGACACCTGTTACTCCGCTGGTTTGCTCAACTGCTCCAGCTTCAAATGCGATGCCATACTTAGCAAGTGAGGTATCGTTTGTATCGACATTGTTCCAATCATTGTCGAGAGCGCTAGATGCCCAAACTATTCCGCCAAGATCCATCAAAACCGTATCATAATGGGCAGCAAGCCCGGTCTGATGGTGCAAAACAGTGGTGCAGTTGGTCATCCGGTTGAAAACATCGCATGCCCAAGATTTTTCTGCATTCCACGTATGCCACATGATAGACAGTGCGGAGCCGAGCACCGCTTCGCTTGTCGAAGAACCACCCGCAACTTCTGCAATCTTCTGCTGATTGCGGTGCAATTCGATCATGCTACGACCGGCGTTACCCCATGCCTGGCAGATAAGATAATAACCACCTTCAAAAACCGTCTGCCAGTGACCTTCATCCGCAAACGTGGTCGGATAAGGGTGAACAGCCTCAAGCCAGACTGAGTTCCAAGAACCTGGAGTCTGAGCTGAGCTTGTCGCGATGAGCGAACCATCAAGGCGTAATTCTGCTTCATGGCTGGCGTTAAAGAAGAGCGTCATACGCTTGCCGTGAATGTCGGCAGAGTAGAACGTCTCATCGATAGTGTCATACGCTACATTCAAAGTAGCTTTGTAGGCGTTCGGAATAGATGCCCAGGTAGTCGGCGTTGTTGCAGGGCGCAGATACGGAAGCGACGTCTGACGCAAAGGCGTCGTGCTTGCTGGCACAATACGCCTTCCGCCAATGATTTCCTCGGTCGTCGAGGTAAGGTTATTCGCTTTAAGATAAGCCACCAGGTTGGCGGTAAGCGTGTCCAGGTCACTGCGGATATTGCCGCGATTAATGTTCTGGACATAGTTAGAGTTAATGGTGGCACCAGAGCGAGCGTTACTCAGAAATGTCGTCTGGTTGTAGCTCATTGCCGTTGCCAAATTGATGCCTGCAAAATCGGTATAAGACTTCATTGCAGGGTCAAAATGATATGCGGTACCAGAAATGGTGCACTTGAGCCAACAGTGCGACAAATAGATCTTGTATTCGGATCCAGTCCAGTAGACCGTATTTGCAATACCTCCTTCTGCTAGCTTGTTACTTGCAGCGTAGATATCTGAGGGATCGGTCCCCAACCAAGCTGAAACGTCAGCCTGATTGAGTTCGATTTCGCCAGACTGAAAGCTTGCTGTATAACCGGCCGTAGTCAGCAACTGGACCATGAGATCCGAAAGATCGAATGAGTTGCCCATTCCATCGATAAGTGCTCCCAGAGCACCTTTCTGCGAGCCATAGGTTGGCAGAAACTCGAGCTGGTCATGCACGAACTGCCAGATGAGGTCGACATCATTTTTCAGTGCGCGAGCAAGCTCTGAGATGCTTGCAGCACCGCTAACGGTGCCTGAAGCAAAACCTGGTGCGAAGCTTTTGACCTCATCACTTTGGGTCAACGCAAGCTTGGGAGTCTTCGGCAAATTCGGCACATCAACCACCTTGTCAGGCAGTGGGCGTGTTTCGATGCGATTGCGCGCAGTCGATGGCGATACCGGAGACTGTTTTTGTAAGGCAACAAAGCCTGGCACCTTGACCTTGGGAGATGTCGGTTTTTGGGGTCTTGTAAGAGAGTTATTGGTAGTCATTTGTATGACTTCCTTTCTTTGTGATTCGATTCTGGTTTATATTTAATTCAAATGAAATCAGCAGCCGCCTGGACCACACGTCGTGGTAACCGAGGTTCTGTTGCCGAGCTTGTCGTACGCAAAGACAATGGTGGTGCCGTTTG
>CAZFKB010000204.1:0-3476 GCA_964519785.1 uncultured Candidatus Obscuribacterales bacterium
GTTCTGGCGAGCGTTACGCGCAAATTGCGGATGCTTCGCCAAAATATCAGTTGCCGGTTTTCAGCACGTCGAGCAAAGATATGGGCTATCGTGTGGTTGGCTTTGGCACTGCATTTCCGGTGCGAACAATCGCATCTAAAAGTGTCAGGTCGTATTTTTTGACAAATCGACACGTGGTACAAAGTGCAGACAATATTGTTAATGATTGTCGAAAATTCTATGCTGCAATGCGTTTATTTGCCGAGCAAACTTGCGGAGCTATTGGTCCTGAGGCAAGAGTAAAGCAACTGGAAGAGATTGTGAATCTCTCGACTCTGGGTGCTAGCGGCAGACGCATGAATACTTCTGAGCGAGCAATTTATGAGCAAACTGTGGATGCTATTTGGGATTGCTATATTACTTATCTTTCTCACGATAAGGACAAAAAATTGTATGAGCGCTACTTGCAAAAAACTGGCATGGCGCTTGAAGTAGGTTATTTTCTGCACAAAGCAGGTCCGGTTACACAAAAGCCTTTGCATGCGACAATTTTTAAAATGGCTAAAGCCGATCAGGCTGACCTTGCTTTATTGAGTGTTCCAGAAGCCGGAATTGCTCCTATGGAACTCGACACTATTGAACCAAGCGAAGGACAGGAAATTCAAGTTATAGGCTATCCAGTAGCATCGGATCAACTTGATTCAGATGCGCTTCAGTATTATGCTCCTACTTTTAAATCTGGCAGAATAAGCCGAGTTGCTGGACGCACTATAGAAATTGACGCTCCAATCACACTTGGAAATAGCGGCGGTCCAGTAGTGAATCAGAGAGGCAAAGTAGTTGGAGTCGTTTCGCAGAGAGCTGTTTCAGCAAACGGCAAACCGCTTCCTAGTTATGGTGGAGCTGTGGTAGCAGGTACGGTGCGCAGTTTTGCTCCAGAATTATTTCAGGGATTATAAATGGAAATAGCGCTTGTTGCCCTTTTTATTTTTCTAGTTGCCTGGACTTGTTATGCTGTCACAATTTCGCAAGGCAAAGAAGAGTTCCTGTGCCAGGACTGCCGCTTCAACGACCCCGAGTTATGTCTCAAGGTCGAGCGTCCAAGAGCGATATTGTGCACAAGTTATCGCAATGACAAAGAGCCGGTTTCAGAATCAGAATATAAACGATAACGTCTAGGGTTTTCCCAGTTTAATTGATCACGCGTCACGCGTCACGTGTCACGTTTAACTGGTCACGGGTCACGTGTCACGTTTAACTGGTCACGGGTCACGTGTCACGTTTAACGGGTCACGTGTCACGGGATCCGTTAAACTGCACAAAGGTCTAGGTGGGCGATTTATTTGGATTTGATTTTCAAGCTGCCAAGCCAGCCCTTCCAATACAAATAGCCCAGTATGGAAATCGATACAATAAGCATTAGACCAAGAGCGTAAGGATAGCCGTAGAACCAGGTCAGTTCGGGCATGTTATAAGGCGAGATCTGGGTATGAAAATTCATTCCGTAAATGCCAGCAATCAAAGTTGGTGGCACAAATAGTGTCGTGAAGATCGCGAGTACTTTCATGATTTCGTTCATGCGGTTACTCAAGCTAGACAAATAGATGTCCATTAAGTCTGATAGAAATTCTCTATAGGTCTCGACAAAATCGAGCACGGTAATGGTATGGTCGTAACAGTCGCGAAAATAGATTCTGGTTTCAGGCGAGAATAAAGGACTTGCATCGCGCAGAAAAGCGCTTATTGCATCGCGCAATGACCAGGCCATTCTTTTGAGTGAGAAAAATTCTTTTTTGAGCGAATGTATTTGTGCCACCATTTCTCGCTCGGGTTTTTCGATGATTCCTTCTTCTAGTTTATCGAGTAAGTCTCCATAGGCTTCAAGCACAGGAAAATAGCTGTCTATCACTGCATCTACAATTGCGTAAGTGAGATAATCGCTGCCCATTTTTCTGATCAGACCATTGCCTTTGCGAATTCGGTCTCGAACCGGGTGCATCACGTCTATGGGTCCGTCCTGAAAAGTTATGACAAAACTCTTGCTTGTATATATGCTCAGCTTCTCGGTTTCAAGCGACTCTTTCATCTGTGCCATGTGTACGACAAAAAAGCAGTTTTCGCCGTATTGCTCTACTTTGGATCTTTCTTGAATATTCATCACATCTTCAAGCGCCAGACGATGAATTCCAAATAATTCTCCAGCTTGGGCTACAAGTTCAGCGTTTCCCAAGCCTTCTATATTGACCCAGACAACAGGATATTTTTGTTGTGCTTCCTGTACTTCAGCCCAGCTTTCGACGCGCTTTTCAAAGATTCCGTCGGGACCGTAAGCAATCAAATCGATGAGTGACGGTTGTGCTCCAGGCGGAGAAACAATAGTACCGGGGCTGGTGCCTGGAGGAGTATGCTTGATTTTTTTCAGATATCGTTTTTTGTTTTTTGACATTTGATCGTTATTGTAGATGTCGAAAAAGGCACTATCAAGCCCCCTGCACCGGTTCACTCACCGACGCACAGGGGGCTTGCTCCTTGAATTATTTCAACCGAGATTAATCGGTCCGTCTCAGGCGTTAG
The DNA here is from genome assembly GCA_964519785.1 of uncultured Candidatus Obscuribacterales bacterium. Classification (GTDB taxonomy): domain Bacteria; phylum Cyanobacteriota; class Vampirovibrionia; order Obscuribacterales; family Obscuribacteraceae; genus Aved-18. Next base: position 2,554 of record CAZFKB010000204.1, read on the forward strand.
CTAATGAGACTTTTTCGGGCACCATCTAAGGAAAACCCGCTTGTATAGAGCCTTTCGTTTCGGACGATCTGTTCTTACTATAACAAGATGTTATGATGTTGCCAAGTCCTATACGATTGAATTAAATCAAGTTAAGATTGTTCTGGCGGAGTCTCGGCTGATTTCTCTGTATTCGAGGCTGGGTCTGCGTTCAGGTCTTTTTGCAGGATAGATAAAAAGAGCTTGACAAGGCGTGCGTCCCAACGTTTTCCAGAGCCTGCCTGAATTTCCTTCACAGCCTCTTCGTGCGACATTGCTTTGTGATATGGACGATCTGAAGTCATTGCTGTGTAAGAGTCGACCAGGGACACGATTTGCGACTCTACCGAAATATCGGGACCACGCAATTGATTTGGATAACCTGTGCCGTCCCAGTTTTCTCTGCAAGCCTCAATGATTTGAGAAACTCTAAATAAGAGTTTTGCTGGTTCTAAAAACTTGGCCGCTACAGATGGTGTCTGCTTGACCAGTTTCATTTCGTCTTCGCTTAAAGACTCTTTCTTTTGCAAGATTTTTTCTGGAACCACCATTTTGCCCAGGTTGCACAATACAGCAGCAAGCGACACGATTTCAGCGTGTTCTTTGGCTAAATGCAGCGACTGTGCCATCAAATTTGCATACTTATATACACGTTGCGAACGATCGCTGTCATAAGCGTCTTTCTCTTCGACTGCTTTCACTACTTGTGCAAGCAAGCCGAGGATGCCCTTTTCAGCAATTGCATTCAAATCGAAAGTAGGAAGCGCGGGACGAATTGCTGCAGCTTCTTTAGCGGGTTCGTCTTTTTTGTCTTTAGGTGCATCGGCATAGCGGTCGGCGTCTAATTTCACCGACATATCAATCTCTAATTCTTTGCCGTCTGCAAAAAGGTCTTCGGTAACTGT
>CAZFKB010000205.1:0-3449 GCA_964519785.1 uncultured Candidatus Obscuribacterales bacterium
CAATCTTTATCGATCTTCTGAGTCTGGTGGCTGGCATTTATATATCTTCTTTGACGCGCCGATTTCATCTAAAGATCTGCGCAACCAGTTGTTTCAGTTATTTAGATTGCATGAGTTTGAAATAGCAAAAGGGACGCTCGAGATATTTCCTCATCCAGGTGATGGCAGAGATGGAAATAGATCTTTAGGTCAGGGTTTGAGATTGCCTTTGCAGAGAGGCTTTGCCTGGTTAAATCCAGATACTCAAGTTGTTAGAGATGAAAGAGACGAGTTGAGTCCATATGAAGCACTCGCTATGTTCTATCAGGACATGACTTGTTCGGTTAATTCGTATCATAGTTTTCACCAGTTGAAAGGCTATGTGGAGAGACTGGCTGCTACTAAAGAAAGGATAATTAGTTCGGTTTCTGCTTTAGAGAAAAAAGCTGCTGATGTGGTGCCGATTAGAAGAGTCGCAGACTATCAGTGTGCAGAAGATGCAATATGTGCCGTTAAGTCTGTGTTTTACAAACTGCCACCAGGAATTCATGCAGATATATGGGTTCGTGGACGTGAATATTATTCAGTTGGTTTAACTGGACCATCTCAAAGAGCAGATGCGATTTATTGTCTTTCTCATTATCTCTTCTATGGAGATCCGCAACATACAATTGCCCCAATGGGCTATGGATATGAGAGTGAACGCCAATGGGTAATTGAAGAGATTCTAAAAACTAAGCATCATGGTCAAAGTAAAGATATTGACCATGGTCGATCTGATGCAGTGTTTCAAATTGAGCGGGCAGCTTCATGGGTGCCTGCTCACAAGAGAGGCAAAGATTTAGTCAAATATGAAGCAAGAGTGCCTGCGTCCTGGGCGAAGAACAATGCTAAGCGGGCAGGGCTTGCTTGCAGGAAGATAAAAGCTGCAGTCGAAGATTTCCAGGAAGGCAATCAACAGTTTTCTATCAGAGACCTTGCCATTAAGTCTGGTGTCAGTACAAGGACGTTGTATAAGCACCAGGAGTTATGGAAGAAGGCTCAAGATGATCTGTTGAAATTGCAAAATGCTCAGGAAATGGGCTGCTTGGAAAGTGTTGTACACGAATATAACGCTGGGGTGGGGGTGGCTTCATCAAAAAGCCATCCCCCTCACCTGTCCCTTTCTGAAAATATGCCTCCTGGTCGCTTGGCTGCTCGTCGAATTATCTATGAGCTGTCTATGAGATACCGACAGAAAAAGTGTTTAGAGGTTCAAGCTGATTCTAGGGCTTCTGAGGCGTCTGAAACTAAGTGGCGTGATAGAGCGGCTAGTCTTGTTGAAATAAAGGTCTTAGAGGAGCCGCTAGAGAAAGTTAAAGCGCTGGTCAATGTTTTGGGACACATGCTTCAGACGGCTCCATGTGCAGAGGATTTAGAATGGCTGCAATTGCATATGCGCAAGATTAAAGAGCAGATGATTGAACGAGAGGAGAAGCTAACATTTAAGTCGAAGTCGGAAGAATTGATGGGAGATCCTAATTCTCGATTTAAGGCTATTAAGTTACTGTCGTTTTAGTGCTAGAATTCTTAGTATCGTAGGCGGTGCGATAAATAGTTTTTCTAGCCGCTCCAATAGATTTCCCAAATACACGAAGAGATAGACGGGGAGTCAATTAAGATTGTCCAATTCGAGGACGACAAGCACTATTTATCCGCTAACAATTATGCGTTATTGACAAGTTTGTTTTGTCGAAGGTTTTGATTAAGTCCACTTCCTTTTTGACAAGTCTCTTGGATGGGTTGTCGATACTGGATTGATATAGACCTGCGGTAGGGATTTGTATAAAACTCCAGCGGGCTTCTGGTGACCGATTGTCACTTTGCACGCTATTTGCGACATATTTGTAATTTGCGCGATAAATACAACATGTCAAGCGGGCGGGGTATCGGCAAGGATTCTGGTCAATTCGGCAATGCTTACTTGATAGCCGCCACAAACACTATCTATTTGCAGGATTTCAGCCCACCACCATCTTGACTTGCGTCTCTATCCAGACAAAACCGCTGCTTCTGGAATCCATCGATAAAGGGTAGCCATAGAAATTCCTAAATCTTCTGCCACTTCTCTAGGTGGCATACCGCTTTTAAGTAGTTTTTCACATATTAGCCACATAAACACGAAAATCCCCAATAGGGGGATGGCAACGATTCGCGTAAAAATGGGCCATTTTGCTCTTGTAATCTAGCGTAATTATAGAGCTGGTTGGGGTTTGTCACTTTGCGCGCTATTTGCGACATATTTTTGCGGGATATTTGCGTCTTGCACGATAAATGCGACATGCTTAGGTGGCAAATCCTAAATGGCTTTATTTACCCTTTATTTTGACCGACTTGAAGGATTTAGGAGGAGGCTTGCACTAGCGGCGTGTACAATTTCAGGTGAAATAGTAGAAATTGAAGCGATTTTTCGAATTCTTTCGATTTCGGCTTGGACGTGAAGAGCTTTTTGAATGTTCGAATGAGTTACTTCTTCAATTATCGTGATTGCAATATCGTCAACTGTTACCTCAGCATTTTTCCATCGCAACTCAAGTATCTGTTTTAATTCTTCAGAGCGAGGAGAATCGTATTCATGAAACAGCGCCACATCGCAGCCAACAAGATCATACAGCTTAATCCTTCTGTCGAAACCAGCAGTAGCTAAAAGAACGATTCCGATTTGGTGCTTCTTGCGAAAATCGTTTATCTCTTCCAGGCATGCATAGGGCAAACGGTGAGCATTGTTGATAAATACAAGTTCTAGAAACTCAGTGCGAGGTGGCAACTTAAATCTTTCCGGCTCATGCCAATATAACGATTCTTCGATTAGAGAATCGAATTTATTGCGAAGCAAGCGCAGACCGGAGCGAACACGTTTCACAGTGCAGTTGATTTCAGCATCCCAGTAAACGCTATGGCAATTTTGAAGTTGTTCTGGCACGGAGTTTTTAGGACGAGAAATTTCTATGAGTGGCTTCAAAATGGACCACTGTGCGTAAACCTGTGCTGATGCTTCCTTGCCTACTCCGGGCTTGCCTGTGCAGACTCCGAGAGAACGATTCGATCTGCAAAAATCAGCGAATTCTGCAAATCGAAGATGCTGTCTGGTTTGAATAAACTCATTGTCCTGGTTACTATGCATCGACGCTATATCTCTTTATTGCCGGAGTCGGTTTTTGCACAGTAGGAATAATCGGATCTGATGGCGGAATGTCTCGTCCCGATTGATGAGCGTAGGATTTAACAACATTGCGAGCAGACGAAATCGTAGAGCGCAAATATTTCAATCGTGATTTTCGTGCTTTAATAACGTCTTGGAGACTGGGTTTCGTGCCCTCTAATTCAGAGCAAGTAGCGATACACACGAATTTATTTTCATGGAATACATATACTTGAGAAACATCCGATGGATCGTAGCGAACCAAGATAGACTCTCTCATATAACCGTG
>CAZFKB010000206.1:0-3418 GCA_964519785.1 uncultured Candidatus Obscuribacterales bacterium
ATTATAATGGTCCGACTATTGGAGTTAAAGATGAATTCAGTTAAAACACTTGCCCCAGCGCGCCTATTTTTGCTCTTCAATAATGCTGAACCTATAAATACAGCAAAGCTTGAGCAAGACCTTGCCCGTTTGCATAAAAACAAAAGCATTCGCTTTTTGCGAGTATCTTCAGGCGATCAAGGTATTACTAATATAGATATCGGTGGACAGATGGCTGAAATCTGCGAACCTGAAGATTTGAGCGAGGCCGTAATCGCCGATTTATGCACTAAGTCTTTGTATAGTGACGAGATGAAGCTGCTCGATTCGAGCTTTGATAATGCAAGACAAATAAGTTATAAAGCCGGGGGCGCACCACCTATACTTCAAATGATGATTTTGACTTTCATTGCTTATGCTTTGAAGGAACAAGGAGCAACTGCAATGCTTAATCCTTCAGGTGCTACTTCAATGCCTCTTTCGCGTGTGAATGTGCTCGAAGAGGGGATTTTCACTAAGCTCAATTGGTTCGATATCTATACTGGTATCAATAAATTCTCTATAGATGGAAAGCTCTTTATGTCGAGTCATGGTGTGGAATTTTATGGTTTTAACGAGTTTGGTGTTTATGCTAAATCAGATAATGATTTAAAAGATTCTCTTTCCACTATGGAAACTGTTTTAGATTATCTTGGTCAAAACCAGGTAGGTGTAAATCCAGATGACACCATGCAAATGGACGACAAAACTATAAAGTTTCGATTGCCGACCAAGGCTGAGCAAGATGCAGCCGGTGTCGAAAATTTGATAGTAATAGAGGATCTTACTGAAGCCAAATCGTTATTAGAGATTGCCACTGGACTTATTAAACAACGAGATTATGAGCATGCTTTCGAAATGCTCAATCAGTGTCTTTTGCAAGATCCCAATTTCAAAGACGCGCTTTTGGCACGTGCCACCCTTGCCTTGACTATGGAAAACGGAGAACTTGCGCTTAAAGATTTCACCACAATCACTTCGATAGATCCGTCAGATTATAAGGCTCTTACAGGCAAAGCAAATGCTTATTCGATGATGGGGCAATTTGAACAAGCGCAAAATGAAGCAAAAGCCGCACTTAAAATAGCACCGAAATTTAGTGGTGCTTTAGTTGCCTCTGGACTTGCTTTTCTGGGCAGTCATGAATATCAAAACTCGCTAGATACGCTCAGTCAGGCGGTAAAGATTGACGATCAAAATGGTCAAATCTATTATTTACGAAGCAAAGCTCATGCTGGTTTAGACCAGATGGATAAAGCGAAGAAAGACGAAGAACTGGCAAAATTTCTTGGATTTAATGGATAGCGAAAAAAATAATTTCGAAATTTTAGACAATCCAATTTGGAACGCCCTCAATACTAGACATCAAAGTCTTGCAAGCTTGGACGATTCGAATTCGGTTCGAATTTATCCACGCGATATGCTGCCCATGGCGGGGCTGGTTAGAGCCGATCAAAAATCACTTTCAAGTCTTTGCTCGATGCTCGAAAAAGGAAGAAGAGTTGGGCTATGCGTGCCTGAAGCGCCTGAATTGCCAGAACAATTAAAAAAGCTTATGCAGTTTGATACTGCGCAGATGATCAGATTGAAGCCTCCAATTGACTTCGATTCCAAATGTCTTGACAGTGTAATAGAACTTGAAGACAAAGACATAGAGCAGATGCAAGCTCTCGCCGACCTGACCAGACCTGGTCCGTTTACTTACCGAACTATTCAATTTGGAAAATTTTATGGTATTAAAAGCGGTGACAAACTGGTGGCAATGACCGGTCAGCGCATGAGTATGCAAAACGAAGATTGCATTTTTACTGAAGTGAGCGGAGTGTGCACTCACCCTGATTTTCAGGGGAGGGGCTATGCAAAAGCGCTTGTTAATCGAGCAGCTTCTGGCTTAGAATCACTTGGCCAAATTCCTTTTTTACATGTACTTGCAAGCAATACTCAAGCAATTAAAACTTACACCGCATGTGGTTTCACTCTAAGACGAATCATGCAATATTTGATAATCGAGAAAATTTGATTTTTTAAGCGCTATTTAGTTGGGCACTATGGTAAAAATTAAGGTTATATCTGCGTTTTAAGCGTTTCTCTTGAGCGTGCGCGACGGATATAGATATCAAGAAAGAGCTACAACTCTTAAGTAGTTAACTCTGGCATCGCTTGTAGTTCTTTGTGCTAATAAGCAGCAATTGACCGTGGAAATACCTACAACTTACCAGTTTCATTTAGACCATCACAAGTGAGGCAAAACGATGACAACGGCAGCAAAATCTCGCAAGGGCACTGAAACAAGCAGGTCCAAAAGCGCAGATTCAGTTGATGCACAGCAGCTTTTGAAAGCGCTCAGATTGATGCGCAAAGGCGATTTTTCACATCGATTACCGCTTGACCAGACTGGTGTCAACGGCGAATTAGCCCGTGCATTCAATGACGTAATTGAACTAAATGAACGTCTCACAAACGAATTGGCTCGAATCAGTCAGTCTGTTGGTAAGGAAGGTAAAATCGGTCAACGTGCCACAATGGGTGATGCTTCTGGCTCGTGGTCTAAAGCCATTACATCTGTAAATGACCTTGTGAGCGACCTTGTTCGACCCACAGCTGAAGTGGGGCGAGTAATCGGTGCGGTAGCCAGAGGCGACTTGTCCCAACGAATGGCTCTAGAAGTTGAAGGCTCACCTCTAAAAGGTGAGTTTTTGCGTCTTGCTAAAACAATCAACACAATGGTTGACCAGCTTGGTTCGTTTGCGTCCGAGGTAACGCGTGTTGCAAGAGAAGTAGGTACCGAAGGAAAGCTGGGTGGTCAGGCGCTTGTAAAAGGTGTGTCTGGAACCTGGAAAGACTTGACCGACTCAGTAAACTATATGGCAGGTAACCTGACAGCTCAGGTGAGAAACATTGCTGAAGTTACGACTGCTGTAGCAAAAGGCGATTTGTCTAAGAAAATCACGGTAGATGTAAAAGGCGAAATTTCAGAACTTAAGAACACAATCAACACGATGGTTGACCAGTTGTCGTCATTTGCTGCAGAGGTAACGCGTGTAGCAAGAGAGGTAGGAACAGAAGGAAGACTCGGCGGACAAGCCGACGTGCGTGGGGTAGCCGGCACCTGGAAAGATTTGACCGACTCTGTAAACTACATGGCTTCAAACCTTACATCGCAGGTGCGAAACATCGCAGACGTTACGACAGCTGTAGCAAATGGTGACTTGTCTAAGAAAATCACAGTAGACGTTAAGGGTGAAATTCTAGAACTTAAAAACACCATCAACACGATGGTTGACCAGTTGTCGTCATTTGCGTCTGAGGTAACGCGTGTTGCAAGAGAGGTAGGTACCGAAGGAAAACTTGGTGGACAGGCGCAAGTTAAAGGTGTGTCTGGTACCTGGAAAGACTTGAC
>CAZFKB010000207.1:0-3347 GCA_964519785.1 uncultured Candidatus Obscuribacterales bacterium
AATAAATGATAGGGTCACTAAAGGTCAATCCAGACTCGCCAGAAGCCTATTCTGTCGAACTGTCGAGTGGCGAGACTCTACAGATAGGTCGAAAGCCATCGCCTGGAAATATCAAGAAGCTTATTCTTCCTTATCCAGAAGTCTCAGGTCAGCATGCCGAAATCCGCTGTAAGGCAGACGGCTGGACCGTGGTCGACTCGGGCAGCACAAATGGCACAAGTATTAACGGAACCAGGCTGACCCCTGGCAAAGAGTATCAGCTGCGTAATGGTGATGAAATCAAGATTGCACAGTATGCCTTGAAAGTTTTTCCGCCCTGTACTGAAATCGATCTTTCAAACGGTGATGAGGAAGAAGAAACTCAAGACCGAACTCAGTTAAGTATCAAGTTTATGAACGCGACAATTCTTGTCGGAGACATCAAAGGCTTTACTACTTTGATGGAAAAATATCGCTCTGAACCTGAACTTGTCATGAAAGTCGCTCAAAACGTTTTTGAATCTTTGAATAAAGAAATAAACAAAAACTACGGACAATTGGAAAAGATTGCAGGTGATGCAATCATGGCTTACTGGGCTGCCGATGGCACTGCGGGTGGATCTAAAGTTCCAGCCTTCCAGGCTTGTTTGACCGCGCTCAAACTAAAAGAGCATGTCACCGCAATCGGCCAAAACCAGGCAATGTGGCCGTTTCAAGACCATCCTTTATATTTAGACATTGCACTAGCCACAGGGCCCGTTGCTGCAGGTTCACTTGGACATGCATCTAGCAACCCAAGTGTGCTTGGTGATACAGCCAACCTGGTTTTCAGACTCGAAAAGTTAATTGGTGATGACACCCCAGGCGATATCATTGTTGATGGTGCCACTTATAATTTGACTGCCGATCGTTGTCAGTTTATTCAACTGGGTCAATACAACGTCAAAGGCAAAACGGCAACAATTGATGTATTCAGACTGCTTAGCGTAAAGAACTAGTCTAGTTTAAGTATGAAGATACAAGACTTAGAGCAAGAAGCCGGCAAACTGATTGTAGGTCGTTTGCCATCTACTGATTTACCAAGAGATTTCGAGCTTTTGTTGAGACGCGGAACTATTGGTGGTATCACCCTATTTAAAGATAACGTTTTTGATTTAGAGCAACTAGCAATTCTCATATCTGAAGTCGTTTCAAACTCGAACCATATTCCAATAATTTCAGTCGACCAAGAAGGTGGTGCAGTGCAGCGCTTCGACGACGTACTTACTCCATTACCTTCGCCAATGGCACAAGCTCAGGCTCAAAGCAAAATCGAAGATGCTATCGAACGAGTTTGTTCTATCAATGCAGTGCAATCAAGTTTGCTTGGAATCAACTGTTTGCTATCACCTGTGATTGATGTAGCCTCTGAAAAAAAATGTCCCATCGTTTGTACTCGCGCTTTTTCTAATGATTCAAAGCTAGTGGCCCAATATGCAAGATTGGCGGCTCAAGCTATTTTAAGCCGAGGCGTGATTCCAGTTGGCAAACATTTTCCAGGACATGGTGCTACCAAAGAAGACTCGCACCACGCTCTTGCAGTAATAGACGACGAACTTACTTTGTGGCAGGAGCGCGATCTCGCTCCATTTGTTGAATGTCTATCTGATTTGCCTGCAATTTTGACCGGACATATCTGGGTCAAGAGTATAGAAGACAAGCCGCTTCCATCATCGCTTTCTTATGCGATCAATCACAAATTGCTCAGAGAAAATCTGGGATTTGAAGGTCTTATCATGACCGATGATATGACGATGAAAGGCATCACTTCTTTGTTTGGCTTAGGCGAAGCTTGTGTTATGGCTATTGCTGCAGGCGCAGACATTGTGCTTGTAAATGGTACCCTGCAAGAACAGCTCGAAGCACATTCAGCCATAGTGGAAGCATTTTCATCTGGTAGACTGCCAATTGAAAGGCTCAATCAGTCAATACAAAGACGCGATAGACTCTTCAATCGCAGACCAGAAACTGCTCATCCATATAAAAATAGAGAACAGTTCGCAGATCTATTAACCAGTGTCGAAAATGAACATGAAAGTGTTCTTGAAGTTTCAAGCGCTGCTTTGAGTGTTTTGAAAGCTGATTTTGCCTCTTCAGTCGAAATTTCTAATTGTGAATCCAAAATCGATTGGTTAGTGCTGACACCAAAACATGAGCGTTATCCGCTCGACTTAGTTTTGGAGTTGAACAAGCTTGGATGTACCGGTTATTCAAAAGTCGAATATAGCCTCAATCCAGATTCGACTGAAATTGATTCACTGGCAAAAGAATGTCAGGGCAAAAACGTAGTCCTCTTAACTTTCAGAGCTCAAATAAATGCAGGTCAGGTCGAGCTTGCAAAAGCTGTAGCTAAAACAGCTGACATAAAGCTTGCAGTAATGTGCGATATTCCATTTGATCTTGAATTGCTTCCAGATTGGCCATGCGTGGTGGCAACTTATGATCCGTCCAATTTAGCTATGCAAGCATTAGCTCAGTTCATCAAAAGTAAAGACTCAGCGCAAACCAGGTCCCAAATTGAATCAAGATCCATTTAAACCTGACCTCAAGAAGTCAGTAGCCAAAAATTATTTGATGAGAATTGGTAAACTCATGCTACTTCTCTCGATTGTAGGATGCATTATATTGACAATTGCGTGTTATTCGATTGACCACATAATCAGCAACACTTTCAAACAATACGGTCTTTCACAATGAGTTTTGAAAAAGCTGTAGAACAACTCAAATTACGCTATCAGGTGTTAGACGAGTTCGAGCAACGTCACAACTCTGCTGTATATAAAGTCCAGGACCTGAATGGCAGAGTTTTTGCAATTCGCATAATGAAGCCTGACGTTTTTGTAGATGCACAAGAAGTCGAAAAGTTTAAGACTGAAATTCAAAAGCTGCTCGAATTACAACACTCAAGTCTTGTCACCTTATATAGTGTCGATAATCTCAGTCCGGACTGTCCGTTTATTATCATGGAATTTTTCGATGGGCAGCCAATCACGCGCTTTACAGCAAATAAACCGCCATCGATGCGCAGCTTTATCGAAGTATTTACTCAGCTATGCAGCGCTTTATCTTATTTGCATGCAAACGGTGTCGTGCATGGTGACTTGCGACCAGCAAATATTTTAGTAAATAGTCTAGATTCGGATCATGTCTGGAGCAAACTGGCAAATTCAGGGATGTTTAGCATTCTTAGCTCGGCCAAGAATTTCCAGGCTGATGCAAACGACTTTGCTGACAGTGTTTTTTATTGTGCACCAGAGCGTGTTACCCAAAACATAAATGACGTACGCTCAGATATTTATTCGCTTGGCGCCATAATGTTTGAAGTACTT
>CAZFKB010000208.1:0-3336 GCA_964519785.1 uncultured Candidatus Obscuribacterales bacterium
CATTGTCAGGCTCGTATTTCGATTCTGCAGCAATATGCAGATTCTTCTGTTATTACTGCTTCACTTTTTGATAGTAACGACAATAAACCAAGACATGGTTTTGCAAATTGTGGTCGTGAGTTGGATTTTGGTCTTAGCAAAGAGCAGTTTGAGCAGCGATTCGACAAATTAGCGGCTGACCAGAATTGTCCAATCAGCCTGCAGAGTTATCTTTCGCCTCATGAATTGCGACAAAATGTTCTTGTGTCGCCTCGTTATCCTGTGACGCCTGGAATAATCGGCTCAGCTACAGGTCGATTTGCAGCGGGCGAATGTGGTCATTTGACAGGGTTTGGTCTTGATGCGCGTCCGCCTCGGACTCAGGGCGGGCATCCTTTTAAAATAAGCTTTAGACGCTTCTTACAGGTAGCATCTTATTTGCTTGAAAGCGCTTGTCCCCAGTTTGGACCAAAGCAAAAAGCCGAGATTTTTTCTCGTCTGCAAATGACACAATTGGGTGATGGTCGGACTGAAACCATGCCTGATACAGAACAGCGTCTTGTGATTGGTGATATTCATTTTTATTTTGGTTCCACTTATAAGTCAGACGGGCAGTATCTGCAATTCTCGGTTACTCGAATCCCAGCCAATCCGGTCATGGGAGAATGATTTAAAAACTATCCAAAACCCTAATTGACCCGTCTAAAGCTCGGACTTATACTTTCAATGATTCGCACCTTCGCGTTTCGTTTACTAGACCGACCTGGTTTTGGACACTTTTTATTTGAGGATAACTCAATGCAAAATCGTGTGGGCTTGATGCTCTGTTTGTCTGCTTCCTTGTTAGTCTCGAATGCCGCTGATGCTCACGAGAAATCCAAAGCGTCGATGGGCAAGCCGACATCATGCGCCATTATTATTCAAGATATGCCACTCGACGATATAGCAAGAGGAATGCCTAACGTCAGACTGGCACTTAGTTTCGCTCATACGTCATCACTGATTGCTGCGGGAAAAAATGAAGAGCTTATAGCCCTCTACAACAAAGCGATATCTGATGCTCGTAAATCTCAGGGACCACATAGCATTTGCGAGGCTGCTGTGCAGCAGAATCTGGGAGATTTTCATATAGGAAAATCGAATTACAAAAGCGCGGAGTCTGCGTATAGACGTGGCATTGAGATAATGGAAATGCCACCAAATAAAAGGTCACATCGTGAAATTCTAGCTGAGTGTTATGAAGGAATGGGTTATGTTTACAATAATAAAAAGCAATACTCTCAAGCGCTCGAAGCATTCAAGAAATGGATCAGAATTATGGACGACGATGGGTTGCTGAAAAGAGATTCTAATAGCGAAAGTTATGCGATGGGGCTGGACCGAGTAGCCGATGCGTACATGAAGCTCAATAATTTTAAGGCTGCTGAGCCAATTTTGAAGCGATCGCTTGAAATGAGGAAAAAGACTTATGGAGAGAATGGCACCACTACCAATTGTGTGAAAGAACAGCTTGCTAAAGTCTATGAAGCGTTGGGCCGAGAATCTGAAGTAGAGAAATTTGACCAGGACTTAATACAAAGTAAAAGGAAAGAGCTAGGTTCGGAGCTTGGTAGTTTTTTTGTTAAGTGCTCAAAAATGACCGCTGCAAGTGAAAATATTTTGCCTCTGGGGGCTACATTGGGTCCTGGTGCAGAGTGGAATCAAAAACTGTTCACCAAAGAGATACAACGAAAGTTGGGCTCATCTCCTGAGGATGCATCATGGTATAAAATTCCGAATTGGATGGCTGGATTATGGGGTGAAATTCCTAAAGGAGTTAAGGTCAAAGAAACTGATGGTGTGCTTTGGACAGATCCGCCACCTATGGGCTTCTATTCTGGACCAGGTCCATTTGCTACACGCAAAGGCTTTGTTCGTGGGAAGAATGGATGGTGGCATCACGACGTTAATGCTGTTCAAAGTGCATGGACACAAGGTGGCAGTGTTGGATCGCAAAAACTAGTTTATACCTATTATCAAAATCTTGTTCCTGTCATCAATAGTGATGGCAGTATCAAATTTAAGATGGTGGTATTAAATTTTGAAGTAAAACCAAAAGTTGCAATTAAAGCAAATGACTACTCATCGTTATTTCCTGCCGCCAGGGTGACTAGAATATGGCAAGAAAACCGAATTTCAATTTTTCAACAATTAGGACCTGGCAAGTACGCTGTTTATACTGCAGAACATGTATACGATTGGAATGGAAAAGAACAAAGCACCACACCTGATGGCAATAAAGTATACCGACTTGGAAATGCATCATGGGAAAATAAAGCTGCAGCTGCAGCCGAGACGAATTTTGTAGCTAGAGACTTGAAACATGAGCTAAAGCAGTTTTTGACCAAGAGAAAAATGTTCGATGAAATTAAATCGCTGCAGTAAGAACATCTAGTTTTGCTAGTGATTGAACGACGAAATCTTTGGTGGCAATATGTGGATATTCGCGTATAAAGCGGGCACCATCAACTGTACGTAATACATTACGAGGCAATTTATGAGTTTTTTGGTCAATCAATTTTTCAAGCTCGTTTGCCCAGGTTATCGCAGTATGGACAAAATCTTTCATCTCTTTGTTAAGCGGTTTAGGCTCACCTTCTAGTATTTCTATGCGTCTTCTTAAAAGGTCAGCTAGTCTGCCGCCGCATACTAATTGTGAGGGACCATCACCCCAATTAGAATTGGACTGTTTGTCTTTTATTTCGCCAAACCGAAAAGTACGCTGTTCGAGCCCAGGCATTGTCTTGCCTGTGTAATGAATAACCGACTGACCATTTATTTTTTCAATCTGGCATGGGCGCTCGCTCTGCATTCCCGATTCATCTAGAAAGTAATCGATTTCTGCCTGGCTTCTGGCGTGCAATATTTTGCGCTCAAGTCGTGGTTGTCTCTCATTTACAAGTTCGTGAATTTGTCCCGGGGAAAAGGGAAATAGTTCGAGATCTGAGCATGCATTTATGTAAACACCATCATAATTTGAGAGTGAATCGAGCAATTGGAAAAGTTTCGGACCTTCTAAATTGGCAAAACAAAAATTATCGGGGTCTGGTTGTTTTGCCAGAAATGCATCAAAATTATCGGTGGCGGTGAAAAGCATTATGCCTTCAAGCCCTTTGTATGACATCACGACCGGTAATTTATCGTTCCATAGCACAATCCACTCATGATTTAAAATTCTTTCCACTGACTCAGTAATGTCTTTTGGGGAACTTAAAACGGGCGGCGCTGCAATTGCTTCTTCGCAGTTGAGAGCAAGAGCTATGTTTTTTAGCCGTGCAACACCGTCTTCACTCAAAAAGACGCAATGCTCTTTTCCCA
>CAZFKB010000209.1:0-3313 GCA_964519785.1 uncultured Candidatus Obscuribacterales bacterium
CGCGCGAAGCAGCGTATACAGCTGGCAAAATCTTGAGAGCTGCTTGTCCAGCTGAAATGTTCATCACCGCTGGCAATCCGGTAGCTTGAGCATAACCGCTCGCCATAAAAATTGCACTCAATTCACCCAGTCCACCTACAAAGCTGAGACTTTTGTCTTTGTGGTCGGAACTTTTGAGAAGTGCTGCAGTTATTGGCGAATCAGCTGCGGCGCTGGAGCCGAAAATATAACGAGCACCCTCGGCTTTTATTTGTTCGAGCACTTTGTGCACGGTAAGTTTTTTGGCAGTAGTGGAGGTTTGCGGCGATGTTGCGGGTGTCGTGGTCATAGCTTTCCTTTTGAAAACATGTACACTATACAGACTTCTTGGACTGAAAAAAATTATGGCATGTCAGGCGATAAAAACGTTTTATGGACACATAATTTATGCCCGCGACGAGAAAAAACTCGTTGAGCACAAATCGGGCGCTCTTGGCGTAGATGAGTCCGGGCGGATTTATTTTTGTGGGCCAAGAAAAGAACTCGAAGACCTCGTCAGAAGCGGACAGTGCAGAATAAACGAGTCATACGATGCCGGCGAAAAGCTTATACTGCCAGGTTTTGTAGACACACACCTACATTTGCCGCAATTTGGTCAAACCGGAAAATATGGCAAACATTTACTTGGCTGGCTGGAAACTTTCATTTTTCCAGAAGAAGCAAAATTTGCCGATGAAAAATATGCATACAAAATAAGCGAATGGTTTTTCGAGGAACTTCTCAAAAACGGAACAACCACCGCAAACATTTTCACAACTATCCACAAACAGGCTTGTAACGCTGCATTTGAAGTAGCTAGCAAAGCAGGCATCAAAGCAGTGATGGGCAAAGTGATCATGAATCGCAACTGCCCTGACTATCTTTGCGAAGATGCCAAAGACGCAATTAAGCACAGCGTAGAACTAATGGAAAAATGGCATGGATACGATAATAATCGCTTGCTTTATGCTTTCATCCCGCGCTTTGCTCCCAGCTGCACGAACGACTTGCTCAGTGCCATTGGTGAACAGTTAAAAGCTCATCCAGAAGCTTATATGCACACACATTTGAGCGAATCGAGCGCCGAAGTAAAATGGGTACAAGAACTATTTCCCGAAGCCAAAAGCTACACAGATGTTTACGCCAAAGCCGGTCTTCTGGGACCAAATTCAATTTTGGCACATGCCATACATTTAAATGAACACGATTACAAAGCAATCTGCGACACCGATTCGGCCTTATCTCATTGTCCGAGTTCAAACTTTTTTCTAAAAAGCGGAGCTTTTCCATTTTCTGTTTGCGAGAAAAAACAAATTCGATTTGGTCTAGGTTCAGACATAGGCGCTGGACCACAAATGAGTTTGTTTCAAGTAATGAAAGACGGATTTTATATTCAACCTGATTTATGGATTGAACCGGCAAAACTCTTTTACAGAGCTACTCTTGGCGGAGCAAAGGCTCTGAATCTTCACGAAACGACAGGCTCGCTTGAAGTAGGGAAAGATGCCGACTTCATTATCGTGAATACCGAGCGCAAGACCAATATTCCAGCAAATATAATGCAGAAAGAAATAGACGAAATTTTATCCAGTCTCGTTTTTCTAGGTGACGACCGGATTGTGGAGTCAACATTTGTCAGAGGCAAATGTGTTTTCGGCGCGTCTCTGCTAAACTCTTTAGTCTCTACATAAATCGAGTCAGCTCAGCTCAGCGAGGATTTGCCATGACTTCTGCTCAACAATCGAAACGTGCACAAGTAAAAGAGATTTACTCAGCTGAGCAAATTCAAGCTCGTATAAAAGAGCTGGGCAAACAAATCAGCAAAGATTACTCCGGCGTTGAAAAACCAGTTGTGATTGGTGTGATGAAAGGTGCAATTTGTTTTCTGGCAGATTTGTTGCGTCAGATCAAAATCGACCAGCCCATGCAAGTAGAATTTGTCCGCCTGGCAAGTTATGGTGCAGCTACAGAAAGCTCTGGTACTGTGCAAGCTCCTTATCTAGACCTGCCCAATTTGTATCAACGCAATATCATTGTGGTCGAAGACATAGTGGATTCGGGTCGCACAGCTCACTTTTTCATGAACTATCTAAAAGACCAGTTTGATCCCAAGTCACTCAAATTAGCCTGTTTTCTCGACAAGCCCTCACGCAGAGTGGTCGAATTCACAGCCGATTATGTCGGCTTTACAATTGAGGATTTGTTCGTAATAGGCTATGGTCTCGATTTCAACGAGAACTATAGAGAGCTTCCATACCTGGGCGAATACACCCCGTAAAGCAGCTAATAATATAAAGATTGCTTTTAAGGCTCATTGTGTGATTTAACTATTTGTATGTCTTCAATGGCTAATCGAAAATCAACAGGACAGAGCGTGGTGGAAATTGGCATCTCGGTCTTTCTTCTTATCGTGCTTTCTTTGATCATCTCCAATATTTTCGTTATTTCCAAGGCACAAGCATATAACGAGCGTATTTGTCGCGATTCCATTTTACTTGCTGGCAAAGCCGCTCTAGATGGAAAAGACTCGATGAAAGTCTTCAAAGCTGCCACAGCCGGCATGGAAAACTGTGGCATGGGGGGATTTTTCATCCGCCGTCCAGAATACACAATTTTTTCCGATGATATCACCAAAGATACCACCGAACGCATTTTGAAAATTCAAACCAAGACCAAAGTGCTTGTTCCCTGCCCCGTCTTAGTCTTTGATGCAGGACTTTCGACCAATCCTATTTTGGAAGTGAAGACCACATACACTTACAAAATCAAGAATCCAAAGCCTTTTAAGTCTGAAAGATAATCTAAAGTCACTTGCATTCCCCTGATCAAACCCGACCAAGAAGATGGGTATAAAGCATTTATGGGGAATGATTCCAAGCCTGGTGAAATTATAGATGACGGTGAAAGCCGTGAGATCAAGCTTGTTCAGTCCGAAAATAAAACCAAACAAGAATCAACAATCATTGATGGAAATCGGCAAAAAACATGGCAAGAAGCCTTCGAACAAGGGCATTTAAAGGACCAGCATCCTTCTGAGGTACAGGGACTGCCTGTTGTGCAATCTTCATTTGGCATTGATTTTGGAGATGGGCAAATACTTACAGTAAAAGGACTAGAAAAAAAATCTGAGCTATCTGAGGGTTCAATCAATGAAAATTTTGATGATAGTCTTACATCCTCGACTTTGCTTGCAATTGAGGCTAAAAACAATCGAGCTCTAGAGCCAGTATCTCTCTTTCGTAAACATGCTGATAGTTTGGTTGACGGACCGGAAAAGAAAAACTTAGTTGAGCTT
>CAZFKB010000210.1:0-3300 GCA_964519785.1 uncultured Candidatus Obscuribacterales bacterium
AAACGACCAGTCGATAATACTTGTAACAAAGCTAGCCAAAACTATCATTGCCAAAAAGAACGAGGCGATTGGAAGTAATACACCCCAAACAGGGAAGCTAATTCGCATCAGATGCCTGATTACAACAAAATAGCTATTTTTATATTCTGCTTTGACAATCAGCTCCGCCAAACTTCCTCCTTCTCTTTTTTTGCTTTCGGGAGAATTACACTCTGAGTTTCCTCAAGCAAATCACTTTTAATACGCTGAATTGAAGGGTAACGCGATTTCAAATCCAGTTCGGTACAATTCTGAATAATAGTATCGTATACAGTACCGTGCAAAGGATCGTCTTCTTCAAGTTTCAATTTAGAAATTGGCTCTGGATCACGACCAGTAATTAGAAAGTAGATGGTAGCGCCCAGAGAATAAATGTCACTTTGAGGACAAGCTCGTCCTCTGAATTGCTCAGGAGAGATGTAAGAATGTTTACCTACCACAGTAGCAGTAATTCCATCTGTAATCTTTTGAGCGACAGCAAAGTCAATTAGTTTAAGAGTGTTATCTTTATCTAAAATCAAATTTTCCGGAGTAAAATCGCGGTGGGTGTAGCCTTTTTCGTGCAAAAACTCGAGAACATCGCACATTTGGAGCAGTAAATCTTTGAGCTTGTCGACTTCAAACGAATCTTTTTTTCGCAAAATGCGTAGATTCTTTCCATCAATATGTTCCAGGACCATGTATCCACGATGGTCTTCGATAAACGCCTCAATTAGTGAAACAATACTTTGATGCTCGAGACTTTTCAAAACAGTTGCTTCTTTTTCGAAACGGTCTATTGAAGAGCGCTTTATAGATTTATCTACATAAACAGGAAAAATAGTCTCCTTCAAAACCACTTTTTGCGAAGAACCAAGAGTAATGCAGAGATAAGCCGTGCCCTGCCCACCTGCCCCTAGAACATCGATAACTTTATAGAGACCATCTTTAAGTGAACTATCTTTTTGCAAAGGCACAAGACTGTCTTGCTGAGGGCTACCAGACAATGACTGCAACCATAATTCGGTATAACTAAACTTTTGGTTTGGTTGAAACGCTTCTTGATCTTCTATCGAAAAAGCTTCTTTTGGTGCGAATTTATAAATTGTCTGTAAAAGATTAGCGCGCTCTATAGGGTTTACATTTTTCAAATTTACAGTAAATGTCTGATTCGACGCACAAAACGAAAGTATGTCCTGGTCTAGCTTTATTGCACTTACATGCTTCCAGAGATATTTCAAAGACCTTACTGTTCCCCAGAGAGAATCTCTGCTCAAAACAAAATAATCGTGCGTAACAGTACAGACTCGCCAAAAAATCAAATCACGAAAAACACCCACGAGTGACACTGCCACAAATAAAAAACAACCCCACATCAAGACTGGATTTTCGTGCATAGCTTGAACGCCATTGCCGGTCAAAGTGAGAATGAAAGTAAAAACATAACCAAACAATCTTATTGGTTCGTGCCAGTTTTGAATTGACTGAACCATTCGAAAACTAACTGGCAAAATGCACATAATTCCAAAAACAACTTGTGTCCAGAGGGGAAAACAGACTACCAGTATTAGTAAAAGTGCTTTCTCAGACCACCAGATTTTGAGATTTTTCAGAGCTTCGAAAAGCTGAGCAATCATGCTACTTTTGAACACCCGCACCTTGACGGTGTAATCGTTTATTTTGCTATCTCGCAAATATGATTCGACGGTTCTATTGATTTTGCAATTCGGAACATGAGACCGGATATAGTTTATAAGTGTTTCTAAGTTTTTAGTGGACAGTCTGTATAGCGATAAAGTAACTCTTCGATCGTTCGAGAAAACCAGATTCAGGTCTCTAGGAAGCGTGGCTAAATTCGACTGTCTTTCTTGCACATATAACAGTTTCAAATCATTCAAATCAATTTTTTTTAGACCGACACACAGAACATTTTCTTTCAGTTCAAGATGTAGCTTCTTGTAGTCATGCCAGAAATAAACCAGACCACCAATAATTACTGCAAAATAAAAACAATGGAATAAGTCTGTTAAACAACCCAAAAGTCCCATCAAAGCTGCCAAAAACATTCCCCAGATAGGAAGCAGAAAGATTGATTTCAGCCATAAACAAATTATGGTGTCCGCGTCTTTGTATTCTATCTTCATGCCGGATCACCTGCAACCAGGCTTTCTTTCAAAGTCTTGTCTATTTCTAGAAAGCTTTCAAATCGATTTTTGACTTGCATATCTGTGCATTTAGCCACTAAATCGTTCATGAAATCTGAAATGCACTCATTGTGCTCTTTAGGGTGCGAGACAGACAGAGGCTCAGGATCTTGTCCGGTCAATAGAAAAAAGAGAGTGCAGCCAAATGAATAAATATCGCTCTGCTCGCAAGCTTTGCCCCTGAACTGTTCGGGTGAAATATAAGATTGCTTTCCAACAAGAGTGCCTGTTGCTGTGCCTATAAACTCGTTTGCGGCGCCAAAATCGATGATTACAACCGAGCCGTCGTTAGTCATTACCATGTTGTCTGGAGTGAGGTCGCGGTGAAGAATAGAAGGCGTTTGACTATGCAAATATTTCATTACCGCGCAAATTTGAATTGCCATTTCGATCACTTGCATCTCGCGCCTGGGACCATTTTGAAACACAAGTTGTCGTAAATCCTGACCGTTTAAATAATCCAAAACCAGATAGTGTCTTGAATCTTCAATAAAATAATCACGCACTTTTACTATGCCAGGATGGTCTATTTTGGCAAGAAGGATTGCTTCACGCTCAAACATTTCCTTGGCTTTGATTTTGGTTTCGTCTTTTGTATTGGCAGGTAAAACGGACTCTTTCAAAACAACCAGGCTGTTTCGTTCCTGACATAGATAAATAGCTGATAGCCCCCCTGTAGCAAGCTGTCTGACTACTCTTAAATTGCCTTTTCTCAAAGTGCGCTCAGGCAAAAGAGGCATGAAAGCAGTGGGATGAAACCTTCGAGCAAGCTCTTCTTCCCACATTTTGGTAAAACTTCCACTTGAGTCTGCAATAGCCTTTTTGTTTTTCAACTCGAGTGCACGTGCTTGCACTTTATCGCAGCCTGCCCACATTTCTATTGCAGTGATCAAAGGTTCGATATTATGCGAATCGAATTCGGACAAAATCAATTCAACCCTTTTGCCCGACTTCAAAAACAAAGTAAGAACTTCATTTGAAAGCTGGTCATAAAATTAAATTTTTTCAATTTCATACCAATCAACAAATTTGAAAAAATCGTTCTTTTTTCATTCAAGAAAGGGAAAGCGAATTACCT
>CAZFKB010000211.1:0-2006 GCA_964519785.1 uncultured Candidatus Obscuribacterales bacterium
GTTTCATTTTGGACCAGGGTGACCAGACGTAATTGAAAATGACTGAACGGAGCCCAGGATTTGCACCAGAATTGAACTTTGTTGAATTCTTTCCAAACCTGGTCATAATCGTGCAAGCTGAATGTTTTGACTAATGACATAGACAGACTAGTTGTGTAGGCAATGCTTAAAAGTACAAAGAAAAAACTCAAATTGAACAATAATAAATTCTGGTCGAAAGTCGCAAAAAGAAAACCAATAAAGGCACCCGAGCTAAACGCCACCACACTGGATTTCAGCTTGAAAGTGTTTTGCGACTTGCCAAAAAGTGCCAGGTTGTAGGCGAATTGTGCATCGACCAGTTCAAGACTTTCCAGCTTAGGACAAACTTTATTATCTATTTTTTTGCTCCTTGAAGTCGATTAAAACTAGCTTTTGTTGATAATGTGAGTGAGCATTAGAGTTGGTTTCTTTTGGGCAATTCGCGAACGAATAGAGTCGATTTTCGAAAGCTCGCGCTCAAGATAAAGCGATTCACAATGATGTGATTCTGCCTTCAAAGCTTCGCTTTCGTCTTGTTGACCGTTTCGCTCCAGGCACAAAGCGTGTTCTTCCAATATTTGTGCCAATGTCAAATAATCAGGATTGGCATTTGTTTTAATCATGTCGGCAGCAGTTTTAAAATGAAGTTCGCCCTCTTCGCTGCGTCCCTGTCCAAAACGAATTCGTCCAAGTACAGTCTGACAATGTGCCATGAATTCAATAGACTCTTTAGCGTTTTTGCCCTCGACCAGAGCTTGCTTGATTTGTTCGGTTGCAATGTCATATTTCTCTTTTTGAGTGTTTATGCAGGCTTGAATTAAATCTAAGCGTGCCTGAACCATGTCGGGGCTTTTATCCAACGATTTTTCGTGTTTTTCTAAGACTCTTTGCGCTTTTTCGAATTCTTCAAGACGAATATGACAAAGAGCAAGATTAACTGCCAGAACCCTGACTACTTCTTTGCGTTTTTCAACTCGCAACAAGTTTTCCAGAATTGGAACTGCTTGAATATCGCGGCGCTGACCCAGATAAGAGCATGCCAGTGTATTTGCAAGCAGGCTGTTTTTAGGAACGCCAACCGATATAGCTTCATTTTGTTGAGATGCCCATGCCATGCGAGCAAGAGCCTCAAGTTCGACACATCGCCCCTGGATGAGCAATAGTTTTATCTGGAGCAAATAGCAAGAGCTGAGTTCGAAAAATGTGATTGGATAAAAAATACTAGACCACAAAATTGCTTTATCAAGATTTGAAGACAACGAGTGAAAATTGCGATTTTGAAACTGTTTTTCAAGTACCAGAGTGAGATAGTGACAATAAGCCCAGCCTGCAAGCAGACTGCCTATGATCAGCGTAAGAAATATCTTTATGGGAATGAGCGAACTCAAGAGCCCGCCTGTAATCGAGCCTAAAATAACGAACCAGATTGCGATTTTTAACGTTCGTTCGCGATATCTTTTGCCGTAGGCCGCAAGATCATTCGCCAGTCCTTCGTCAATTAGCTCAATCTTGTCTATTTGGCTTGGTAGGGTCATAACAGGTTCCTAATAAGCTTCTAGATCAACTATACCCAGATAACTGATTCAATTAGGAATTTGCTATTCTGTTCTAAATTAAAAGTGTCAGCGCGGTCAGGGATTTTGTCATCTGCATCCAAACTAAAACCAAATGCAAACCAGCCGCTGGTGAGAGTCTGTTTATGGGCATTGATAGTCTCAGCGGCGCTACAGGGGTGCAATAACAGCGTAAGTGACCAAGCACAGATGGCTGGCGCCAAAAAGTCCGAAGACAAGGCGATGTCTGCCTGTGTGATTCGAAATGACCAGATTTTTTATAAAGGCAAGCTGGTTGGCACTTTGCCCGAGTCTAGTTTGAAAGAGGCGCAACAAGCTCTGGAAGCGGCGGGCTTTTATCCAAAACTGCCGGACGGAATTCTGGTTCCAGAAATTACACCGCTTAACGATGGGCGAATCTGGTTATCTGGA
>CAZFKB010000211.1:2016-3297 GCA_964519785.1 uncultured Candidatus Obscuribacterales bacterium
AAAACAACACTTATAGCAGTCAAACCTGGTTTTTTAATCCTTCCACCAAGCATTTAGATAAAGGTCCAAATCTGAAAAGTGAAAGCATTAAGCACTCAACTCTTGTGTTATCTGATGGAAGAGTGCTTGTAAGCGGTGGATCTACTGCAAGACCTGTTGAAATTGGCATTGTTTCGATCCTGGATCCAAAAACGAATGTGATTGAATCATTAGGTAGTCTGGTTTTTCCGCGCTACGAACACTCTATGGTCGAGCTTGCCCCAAATATCATTGCCATTACTGGTGGTGCTACTCGCAATGGCGACCAGGATGAAGTAGAGATTTTTGATCTGGAAAAGAAAAAAAGCCAGCTGGTTGGTCATCTTTCCCTTCCGCGTAAACAGCATCAAAGCTTGAAAATAGACCAAAATCAAGTTCTTGTTTTGAAAGGAAAAGGATTCGAGTACACTGGCACAGAGCTTGGTCCAGAGCTATTTGTTATTCCGGAGAATAAATAGGACGGTCTCTTTTATTCAGTAATCTCGACTGAATTAGACCTTCTAGCTTGCTTTTCAAGGTTGCAGGAGATTCTTCAAGCGGTAATTTGAGCAGGTAAGAAGCGCCTTGAATCTGTTCTGAGTCAAGTTTGCTTGCATCATCAATTACAAACACCACAGGAATTGAAGCCAATTCTTCGTCGCTTTTTAAGCTTTCGAGCAGGGCATAGCCATCGCCTTCTAAAAGACCAGCTTCGCACAAAATCAAATCTGGAAAGTTCTTTTGAGCAAGAAACAATCCAAGCGACATGCTGGAAGCCGGAATAAACTGGTATTTCGATGGGTCGAAAAGATCTTTCACCAGCGAAATATTATTCTGGTTCGTGCTAACATACAAAATATTGCTGGTATTAATAGTGGTGCTCCTTCTAAGCTTTCTGGTCTGAATTTAAAGTCCCAGCTCGCTTTTTAAAACTTCCAAACTGCGCTTGTAAGCCAGCTCGGCTGCATCTTTGTTATAGGATGCTCGCTCATCGCAGTTGAAGCCGTGCCCTACATTTTCGTATTCGTATACAGTAAAGTTTTTGTAATTAGACAGTTCGGATTTTACCTTTTCACGCACCGATTCGGGAATCAGTTGGTCTTCTACGCCGAAATGCAGAATTGTTTTACATTTGATGTTACTTGCGTCTTCCAGGCAGGCGTCTATTCCGCCTGGATAGTAAGAAACTGCACAGTTCAAATTTGTGTGGGCTGCCAGTATGAACGATAGATTACCACCCAGACAAAATCCTAAAGACGCCAT
>CAZFKB010000212.1:0-3297 GCA_964519785.1 uncultured Candidatus Obscuribacterales bacterium
ATCATTGTGGCTTCGCTTCTTTTTAAAAAAAAAGACCAAAAAAAAACGCCTCCCGAAGGCGACAAAAGTCAGTATATCTAACCTTTTAAAGCTCTGTCAACCGAAATGGCGCGCCTTGGCACAAATTGAGACCATTTATAGAATCCAGATGAATTACTGTTAAGACCATTTGGCGACGATTTAACTCAAAATTGTAGAAAATCGCCCCATCATCAAGACTTTCGTGCCTCACTCCAAATTCAGATTTTTCTCAATTCTTTGGCTAATTTGCTTTGTCCTTCTTAACATGCTTAACACTGGTTGTGCACGGCAAAGCCCATGGCAACCAGGCATTCTAAGAGTCAACTTAGGAACAGAGCCCCCGACACTCGACTGGCATTTGTCAGTGGATATGATTTCGTTTGAAGTAATCCAAAACATCATGAGTGGGCTTACTCAATATGAAAATTCAGCACATAGCGCCGATGGCAACAAGCTGACTTGTCAGGCGGCTTGTGCCAAAAGTTGGGATGTACTCGATGGAGGAACTCGCTATGTTTTTCATCTGCGTGACGATATTTTTTGGACTGATGGAAAAAAACTGACTGCAAAAGATTTTGAATACGCTTGGCAGCGTTTGATAGACCCAGCTACTGGAGCTGCGTATGCGCACTTTTTGTATGACGTAATCAATGCCAAAGAAATCAATCAATCGCAAATAAAAGACTTGAGCATGCTTGGTGCCAAGGCTTTGGACGATTTTACTTTTGAAGTGCGATTGAATAAACCAGCTGCTTACTTCATATACTTGACTGCAGGCCCAACTACTTTTCCTTTGCGTAAAGACCTTGTAGAAGCTCATCCAGGGCGCTGGACCGAACCTCAGAACATAATCACCAATGGTGCTTTTAAGTTAGACACGTGGCAGCACGAATATAAAATAGACCTTGTGGCAAACGATAAATATTTTGGTGGCAGACCCAAAATAGACAGAATTAAGATGTTTATGATTCCCGAGCAATCAACAGCGTTTTCGCTATATCAAAATGACCAGCTAGACTTTATAGATAATCGAAGCTTCACCACATCCGATATCGAACAGTGTAAAAAAGACCCTAATTTTAAAACGCAAGCACTTCTTCGCGCTCAATATCTGGGTTTGAATACTTTGAAAGCTCCCTTAAATGACGTGCGTGTGCGCAAAGCATTTGCTATGTCTATTGATAAAAACATATTTCCAAAAATTTTAAGGCGGCAGGAAACGCCTATGCAAAGCTGGATTCCTCCAGTACTTACTGGTTTTGCTTCAGACTCAGGCATTGCTTTCAATCCAGAAGAAGGGCGGAGATTATTGGCTAGTGCAGGATATCCGGGTGGAAAAAATTTCCCTCGTACCGAAGTCCTTTATGTCAGTCGCGAAGATACAAAACTTGGTCTTGAGGCCATTCAAGCTGAACTGAAAAAACATCTTGGTGTTTCAATTGAACTTGTAAATCAAGAGTTTAAGGTCTATTTGACTACAAGAAAATTACACCCGCCCCACATGATTCGTGCTTCCTGGAGCGCCGATTTTCCAGACACAGACAATTTTATGAGTGTATTCACTTCAGACAGTGGAAACAATTACACCGGGTTTAAAAACAAAGAATACGATCGATTGGTCGAGGCGGCTCGCGGTGAGTTAGATAGTAACAAACGCGCCAGCTTATATAGCCAGGCAGATAAAATATTGTGCAAAGAAAATGCTGTGCTTATTCCTTTATACATGGCGACTCAATGCGTTATGCATAAGCCATGGGTGCATGGAATCGATGTAAACGCGCTTGATATGCAAAATTACAGAACAGCTTATCTGGAGGAATCGCACTGATGCTTTTGCGTGTAATTCTCAAAAGATTGCTTGCCATGATTCCACTTCTATTGGTCATAGCTACGCTTACTTTTATGGTTATTCGAGTGGTGCCTGGTGGTCCTTTTGACCAGGAACGCAATTTGCCGCCCCAGATTCTTGCCAACCTGAATGCCAAATATCATCTGGATAAGCCAGTTCTTGAGCAATATTGGCTTTATCTGGGCCGATTATGTCATGGCGATTTAGGTGTTTCCTATAAATATGTGGACCGAACAGTGGTCGACATAATCAAAGATGCATTCCCGGTATCAATTCAGCTTGGTGGTGCGGGGCTTCTTATTGCCGTGCTAGTAGGGGTTCCGCTTGGCACTATTGCTGCACTTAGACGTGGAACTCATATAGATCATCTGGCAATGTTCGTGAGCACCATGGGACTATCGCTTCCTCTATTTGTTGTTGGTGCACTTTTGATTCTAGTCTTTGCTATATGGAGTCGAGCTCTGCCTGCCGCTTTATGGGAATCACCGTTGCATGCAATCTTGCCTGCGTTGACTATAGCCTTCAAGCCAATGGCTTATATCGCTCGTCTCACCAGGGCAAGTGTGCTTGAGATTCTGCAAAAAGATTGGGTCAGAATTGCTCGGTCTAAAGGTCTTTCTGAATCTGCCACCATTATAAAACATGTACTGCGAAACGCTCTGATTCCTGTGGTTACACTCTTAGGACCAGTTAGTGCAGTAATGATTGCGGGCTCTTTTGTGGTTGAAATTATTTACGCTATTCCAGGGATGGGGCGGTTCTTCGTCACTGCGGTAATGAATAGAGATTATGACTTGATTATGGGAATTACTCTTATTTTTTCGGTGGTGCTTGTTATTACCAATACTATCGTGGATGTTTTATACATGATACTGGACCCGCGGATATCGTATGAGTAGGTTTTAAAAGCATGAAAGAACCGCAAAAACGATTTCTCAAACAATTTTCAAAGATGCCTATGGCGTGTGGGTCTCTCGTGTTTATAGTGATAATTTCAATAATTGCTATTTTAAACGCGCTTGGACTTAGCTTGAGTCCTTATTCATTCGACCAGACAAGCGCGGACATTTTGCAATCTCCAAGTTTTGCTCACCCCATGGGTACAGACGAGCTTGGTCGCGATTTGCTTTCGCGTGTCTTTTTTGGCTCTCAGCTATCTATCGGAATTGGCATATTTACGGCTTGCATGTCATTTTTAATTGGTACTGTATATGGTGCTATCGCCGGTTATTGTCGAGGCAAAGTCGATGCTTTTATGATGCGTATAGTTGACGTCGCGTATGCACTGCCCGATTTGCTCGTAATGATTTTGATTGGGGTCATGATTGGCAGAGGAACTCTTGGGATTTTGCTAGCGCTTGGTCTTGTTAGCTGGCGTGGAACTGCACGATTGGTCCGTGCTCAGTTTTTGCAACTGCACCAAGAAG
>CAZFKB010000213.1:0-3288 GCA_964519785.1 uncultured Candidatus Obscuribacterales bacterium
GCTTGCACCTTCGTTGAGCCTAAAAGATACTTTCGAAAAATCTGTAAGCATGTCTCAAAAAAAAGAACTTTGGTGGAAATATCCTTTATTGCCGATTGAAGATCAATTTCATCTGTATTGTAGTGTTTCAACGAGTTTCAATGAAATCTGTCAAAAACGACTTTACGAGTTTGTTCAAAAACGAAACATAACTTTTTCTGTAAAAATTTTCCGACAGTTTTCACCAGATAAGTTGGACTTAGATCAGAAAAGGACCTCACAAGAACGAGCTTGTAATATTGTGTTTTTTGATTCAGATCCAAAATTACAGAGTGAATTAGTTCAATTACTTGAACAGCACTGTTCTAATAAAACCAATGTGGCTGGAGTTGATATTTATGAATGCAATGAAGATGTGGTAAAACGCAGGAATAAAGCGCTCGGCAGTTTTGAAAGATTTTTAAAAGCTGAACAGGTTCACTACTTGGCACAGGGAGACATAGCCCAAGCAAAAAAAATTGAGAAAGACTATCCGCGCAAAGCCAAGTTTAAATCCGTTTTTGTTGCAGTTCCTCAAAGTGGAATTTTAGTTTCAGCTTACGGGGATATAGAATCCTTAGTTCAAGTACTGAACGCAAAAAATAACGCGAAGGGGCCAACTAAATTTCTGCAAATACCAGAATGGAGTTTAATCAAAGAAAATTCTTCAATATATGGCTTAAGACATTTTTCTTTGGCTGGAAGAAATGATCCCTCATCTCCTCTCAACGTATCTTTAAATGAGAAAATTTCATCAACGCGTCCACATGATCCTCAAGCTGTGGGTTTCGTTCTAAATATGTCTCCAAGAAACTTAGAATACCTATATTTAAGTAACTCAAATAATCTCAAACCTATTTTTTTCAAAGTTATTTCCAGTTAGCGAAATGAATGGCGATCTTCAAAAAGACGGAACAGTTACGTTTTATCCAAAGAAAATTCAGATAAAAGTGGACATTAACACAAAATCCGCGAATTTGTCTCCAACTCAAGCCCGATTCTGGCTCGGTCAAATTAAATGAAGATTGACCTTAAGATTTGAGAATATTCCTGGTAACTCTCTGTGTCCAAGTATTGTTCTTATGTTTCAGAATTCAGTCGTTGCCTGAATCAGATTGAAATTCCGTTTGTGTTTATTGCATAGTGCTAAATATGGTGGCATACAATGGACGCTTATTGCTTTTCGAGTTTCAGCAGTTTAGCGGCTTAATGAGTTATACTAACTTCCAATGAACCGACGCTAGATTGCCTGGAAGTGTAGGAGACAAAATGAGCCGATTAATCAAAATAGTTTCTTGCGCAATTTTTTCAAGTGTTGCTCTAAATCTTGCATTCGACTTGTATCCAGCCATTGCTCAAGAGACGAAGAGCGAGCAAAGAGACCCATGGTGGAAGCATGCGGTCTTTTACGAAATTTATCCGCGCAGCTTTGCTGACGCGAAAAACACCGGCACGGGAAATCTCGCTGGCATCACGTCTAAGCTAGATTATTTGCAAGAGCTAGGAGTTGATGCAATTTGGATCACGCCTTGTTATCCCTCGCCCCAGGTAGATTTTGGTTACGACATATCTAATTATTGTGATATCGCGCCTGAGTATGGCACCATAGAAGATTTTGACAACCTGGTGTCAGAAGCAAAAAAGCGAAACATCAAAATCTTGATGGACTTTGTAATGAATCACACGTCAGACAAACATCCATGGTTTATAGAATCAGCGTCTTCAAAAAATAATTCTAAGCGCAACTGGTATATCTGGCGCGACGCAAAGAATGGCGGAGTGCCAAACAACTGGCAGTCAATCTTTGGACATTCAGCGTGGAAATTGGATCCAAAAACCAACCAGTATTATTATCACGTTTTTTATACCGAGCAGCCCGATTTAAACTGGCGCAATCCCGAATTGCGCAGAGCAATGTACGATGTTGCCCGCTTTTGGCTCGACCGAGGCGTTGCGGGATTCAGGATGGATGCAGTTGGTGTCTTATTCGAAGACCCTTTGCTCAGGGATAATCCGTTGATTAAGGGTGGCAAGCCAAATGCTTATGGTGACCCAGCCATGCAAAATAAATTCAATGATAATTTGCCCGAGATACATGAGGTGTTTCGAGAGTTGCGCGCAGTGCTCGATACTTACCCCGATAATCCTGTGCTCATCGGTGAAACTACTGTTAAGACGGCTGCTGAAATCAAAAATCTTTATGGAAAGAAGCACGACGAAATCCAACTTCCGATGAATTTCTTTTTTGCATATTTGAATAAATTGTCTGCGCCAGATTTTCGCAAGCGTATCGAAGAAGCTGAGAAAATGTCGGCGACCGACTGGCCTCTATATTTTTTCAGCAACCATGATGAGAAAAGACATTACGACAGATACGGCGACAGTAAGCACAACGATCAAATAGCCAAGCTTACTGCCGCTCTGCTGCTTACTTTACGCGGGTCGCCAATTCTTTATTATGGCGAAGAGCTGGGAATGCAGAATAATGACCCTAAAACAATTGAAGAGGTCAAAGATCCAATAGGCAAGCTTGGCTGGCCAAAATTCAAAGGTCGCGATGGCGAGCGGACTCCCATGCAGTGGAGTGCAGATAAGAACGCTGGCTTTAGTCAGGTCCAGCCATGGTTACCTGTTTCGCCTTCGTATGTCACATACAATGTCGAGAGTGAGCGGAAGGACCCAGATTCGATTTTGAATTTCTACAAGACCCTAATTAAGCTGCGACGCGAAAATGAAGCGCTAAGACTCGGGAGGCTTAAACTTGTTGGGCGGGATCCTCATGTTTTGTCATATGTGCGCGAAGCAAAAAATCAGAAGGTTCTTGTTTGTCTGAATATGTCATCTGAAAAACAGGAATTTGATTTCAAGACGGTTGCTTCGCAAACAGCAATGCGCACCATGTTCACC
The DNA here is from genome assembly GCA_964519785.1 of uncultured Candidatus Obscuribacterales bacterium. Lineage (GTDB taxonomy): Bacteria > Cyanobacteriota > Vampirovibrionia > Obscuribacterales > Obscuribacteraceae > Aved-18. The sequence continues at coordinate 2,926 of CAZFKB010000213.1, forward strand.
ACTATGAAAGGTTTTCTCGCAGATATGTCTGATTCCAAGTTAACGCTTGAACCATATGCGGTTTATCTGGGTGAGCTAACTAATACTAATGTTAGTACCAGCAAGTAGCTTTTTTAGCCCACTTAGATCCTTTGAAATTGGCGTGCAGTACTTTGAAAGCTTTCTTGGAATAATCGCTTCCAACTGGCGAAGAGCCGCTCCATTTGGGAAGTTTTACAATCAAATGCAATAGCTCAGGGGCGTCTGCATCTTTTGGATTAGATAGCGAAAATCGAATTACAGCTTCACCAAGTAGTTATGATGGGTGGGTGTTATACATAGTCAGCAATTCTTTAGCAGCTGCACCTTTTTCTTGTGGTGTTA
>CAZFKB010000214.1:0-3284 GCA_964519785.1 uncultured Candidatus Obscuribacterales bacterium
TTACAATCGCAAGCATTCCTATCTGCGCATTTCAGTGACAGACAGATGTAATCTGCGCTGCTTTTACTGCCTGCCCTCAAAAGATGAAGATATAGTCTGGAAGCCAAAAAACAAACTGTTGACCTTCGAAGAAATCGAAACTCTGTCCAAAATCTTCATTTCGCTAGGCGTTGACAAAATCCGCATTACAGGCGGAGAGCCATTGGTGCGCAATAAACTTTGCGACTTGTTGAAGTCACTGGGCAAACTAAAATCTGCGGGCTTAAAGACTCTAGCAATGACCACAAATGCCTTACTCTTAGCCAAACATGCAAAAGCTATTCGAGCAGCAGGCGTGACTCATTTAAATATCAGCCTTGATAGTTTGAAGAAAGAGCGATTCGAAAAAATCACAGGAAGAGACAGCTTAAGCGACGTGCTTGATGGAATTGAATCCGCTATCGAATGTGGTTTTCCATCTGTGAAACTCAATGTCGTAGTTATAGCAGGCGTAAATGACGATGAAATTCTAGACATAGTCGAATATGCGCAAACTCTTGGGCAAAACCAGAGCCAAAGTGCAATAAATGTTCGATTTATCGAGTTCATGCCCTTTGTGGGAAACGGCTGGAATATTGAAAGGGTAATTCCTTACACCCAGATTCTGCGCCAGATAGAGTCAAAATATCAATTAACTCAAATAGAAACAGAACCATCTGCGGTGGCAAAAGATTTTTCTGTTCAAAACTCCAATTTAAGCGTCTCTTTTATCACATCGATGACCGAGAGCTTTTGCAGCACCTGCAATCGCTTGCGACTTACTGCCGATGGTTCAATCAAGCCCTGCCTTTTCGACGCGAGCGAAATCAGCCTGCGCGACTTGCTACGAAATAACAGCAGCGAAGAAGTTATTGCAAAAACAATTTTGGAAGCGCTTAAACTAAAACCTGAAGCACACGAACCCGCAGAAGACCTTGCAGCCGATTATAACAATCGAGCGATGATTCAGATTGGAGGTTGAAAAATCAATGAAAGATGTTTCGGACAAAATTTCCACCCAGCGAATTGCCGAAGCAAAGGCGACTTTAAGACTGAGTCCGTCTACTGTAGAAAAAATCAAGAATCATAGCCTTCCCAAAGGCAACGCGCTTGAAGTAGCAAAAGTGGCGGCTATTCAGGCAGCTAAAAATACTCATCAAATAATTCCATACTGCCATCCAATTCCGGTAGACTTTGTCGGGGTCGAATACGACATAGATGAAGATTCAGTTTGCGTTAGAACAAAAGTAAAAGCAATCTATAAAACAGGCGTGGAAATGGAAGCCCTGACAAGCGCTTCTGTTGCTGTTCTAACCATATACGACATGGTCAAAATGTTCGACGAGCTGGCCGAAATCGAAGGCGTGACCCTCTTGAGCAAGAGTGGCGGGAAATCTGATTTTTATACAAAGACCAAATGTCAGGATCTGAAAGCCCGAGTAATAGTTCTTTCAGACAGCTTGAGCCAGGGAAAAGGAGAAGACAAATCGGGTAAAACAATCGTCGAGCATTTAATTAGCATTGGCTTTACACCAGAAAACATAGAGCTCAAAATCATTGCCGACGACCCAGGCGAGCTGTCTCTGCTGATTAGCGAAGCCATTGATCAAAAATCATTCGACCTCGTTGTAACCACAGGCGGTACCGGAGTCAGTCCCACCGACAACACCTTTTCTTGCTTACAAAATCTGATTGAAAAGCCTCTTCCAGGAGTAGTGGAGGCAATACGAACCTACGGACAAAAACGCAATCCACTCGCCATGTTATCCCGGCAGGTCGCAGGGACCAGAGGCAATGCCTTGATTGTAAGCCTTCCTGGTTCAACCAGTGGCGTGAAAGACGCTATGATCGCTGCTTTCCCTCATGTATTGCATAGCCTGGATATGCTTAGAGGCAATAAGCATGAACACGCAAAGTCAAAGCAAACCAGCGCATCCAGCAAATAATATGCTGTCCTATCTAGAAGCTCGAAATCTAATATTAGGCTCGCTCAAAAAGCTAGATGTCGTTGAACTGCCAATCTCCGAAACGTTAAATCACACTCTGGCAGCGCCTGTTATTTCGCCTTTCGAATTACCATTGTTCGACAATTCTGCTGTCGACGGCTTCGGGGTACTGGTAGCTGATTTACGCAATGCGGATTCTGAAAATCCAATAGCTCTAAGACTAATTGGATCGCTTGAAGCCGGAGCTAAAAGCACAAACCATTCTCAAATCAAACATGGCGAATGCATCAAAATCCTCACCGGTGCTCCAGTCCCGGCAGGAGTAGAAGCCGTGGTGATGAAAGAGTACAGTGAATTTGAAAAACAATCAGACCTGGGCTTGTTTACTAAATCCGTCGTCGCAAATGAAAACATCAGAAAAAGAGGCGAAGAATTAAAAAAAGACGACTGTGTAATCGAAGCAAATACACAAGTAACTCCTCCTGTAGTCGGGGTTCTCGCCAGCCTGGGATATGCAAGCTTCAGCGTTATTAGACAACCTCGAATTGCTATTCTCACAACCGGCGACGAATTGGTTCAACCAGGCGAAAAGCTTTTACCAAATCAGATTTTCAATTCCAATTCATACGCGATCGAAGCTGCATGCAAGTCTCTGGGCTTGAAAGAAATTATCAAATTGCATTGCAATGACACCAGAGAAGACACCATCGAAAAGATGACGGAAGCAATTGATTTTGCCGACATAATCATCTGCACTGGCGGTGTTTCGGTTGGCGACCGCGATCTGGTCAAACCGGTTCTTGAAGACAATTTCAAAGTAGAAACCATTTTATGGAAAATCGCAATCAAGCCAGGCAAGCCAGTTTACTTTGCAAGAAAACAAGAAAAGTATTTTTTCGGCTTACCTGGAAATCCCGTTAGCGCCATGGTTACATTCCATCTTTTTGTTAAGCCAGCACTTCTGAAATTGCAAGGCATCTCACCCAAGGAACCATCTCTAACCAAGGCAATTTTGAGTAGAAAAATCAAGAAGAAAGCCGGTCGAATGGAATTTGTCAGAGGTATTCAAAAAAGAACTAAAGATGATACTCTGGTGGTCGAGCCGACCCGTGGTCAAGAATCACACATGTTAAGCGGTCTGGCATCTGCCAATTGCCTGATTCATTTCAACCTAGAAGATGAACTCTTGGATGAAAATTCAAAAGTTGAAATTCAAAAATTGAACTGGCAAAAATATTAGTAGCGAGGCGTCAATTCTATGTCCGAAATGATCACTACCCATGTTTCTGACGGTTATTTCGATGGCTATCTAGCCCTTCC
>CAZFKB010000215.1:0-3264 GCA_964519785.1 uncultured Candidatus Obscuribacterales bacterium
ATTATTTGTCGCACTTTTTTCAGAATTATTTGTCGCGGTTTTTTCAGAATTATTTGTCACACTGGCAACCGCTATTGGTATCAGGAGCGCAGGAGTCTATATAGGGTGGTGTAGTGAATATTAAAGGTGGCAGCCACTTCACGGATTGACTGACCTTCGCGCAGAAGGCGCTTAGCTACCTTCATTTGGGCTTCGGTCATCTTAGATGGACGGCCAAACTTTACGCCTCTTTCTTTCGCAGCTTTTCGGCCAGAGCCGGTGCGATCTCTAATCAAATCCTTCTCAAACTCGGCCATACCGGCAAAAAAGGTCATTATCATTTTTCCAGCGGGAGATGTTGTGTCAGCCCATGGTTCTGATAAAGAAGTGAACCTGGCTCCTACTTCAAGAATTCTGTCTGTAATTTCTAGAAGCATTTTGGTCGACCGAGCGAGTCGGTCAAGCCGCCAAACGATGACTATATCGCCTGCATCTACAATGTCTAGCATTTTGTGCAGCTCTGGTCTTTCCCAGGTCGTGCCGGAGAGTTTTTCTTGGAATATTTTTTTGCAGCCAGCTTTGCGAAGAGCAGATAATTGCATATCTAAGTTTTGCTCTACTGTGGATACTCTTGCATAGCCAATCTTCACAAGCGTGCCTTTATTAAAAAATTAGTAGCGAAACTAATGGTGAAACTCTTCAACTTTTGATTATTATTTTCGCTACGCGAGAGAATGAGCTTCTTGAGCCAGGAAACCAGTGTAGCGAAACTTGTAACTTTTGCATATAGGACCGGCATGAGCAACCAAAAGTTGGACTCGGCTGATTCTGCCTTGGCTATGTCAAAACTGCTTGCTCGCTATTTTGCTGGCGAAGCGACTGTTAGTGAAATTGCTAGAGAAGCAGACGTCAGCACGCGTACAGTCTGGCGCAAGATAAAGGCGGTTGATAACACCGGCCTTGAGGGGCTTCACCGAGCGAAGAGAAGCGACAAGGGGCGGCGCCGAAAGCTCGACCCAGAGATTCAAGAAGTAATTGAAGGACTTTTCCTAAAGACTCCAAAGCCTTCAGTGACATGGGTTTGGGAGCAAGTGGCGGCGGCCTGTGAAAAGAATAGAATCAAAGTTCCATCTTATTCGTTAGTTGCAGAAGTGTGCCGACAGATTGACCGCAGGCTGAAAGTACTCGCACATGATAGCGAAGCCGCATATGAAAAGGAGTTTGACCAGATTCTGCGAAGGCAGGCCAAACGACCAAATGAGATGTGGCAAGCGGACCACAAGGAATTGGATATTTGGGCTATTGATGAATTTGGCAGGGTTGGAAAGGTATGGCTTACAGCCATTACGGACGATTTCAGCCGGGTTGTGATGGGCTATTACCTCGGAGTTGGTGCTGCCAATTCGATGAGAATAGCACTTGCGATGAGGCAGGCGATTTGGAAAAAAGACGATGCCAGATGGGCAGTTTGTGGAATTCCAGAAGTCCTGTATACCGACCGTGGCCGGGACTTTAAGTCCACTCACATTGAGCAAGTGTGCCTAGACTTGAAAATAAAAGTTGTAAGAACCAGGCGCAGAAAACCACGTGGAAGAGGAAAGATTGAAAGATTCTTCAAGACTGTAGACCAGAGATTCACCAAGAAAAGAATCAATGAGAAGAGCAAGCCGGTGGGGCTTTCAGAGCTTGAAAAGCAGTTCCACGAATGGTTGATGACTGAGTACCACGAGAAAAAACATAGGGAGATTAGGACAGCGCCACTTGCTAGATGGCAGCAGGGAAAGTGTCTGCCACGGCTACCCGACAGTCTTGATGCCTTGGATCTAATGCTGCACAAAGTAGGGCGGCCACGCAAAATGTGGCAAGATGGAATTCGATTTAAGAACCGCAGATACTCTGATCTTCTGCTTATCCAGTCCATCGGCGAGGAGTTCACGATTAGATATGATCCAAGGGACTTGTCAACGATCTTGATTTACGAGGACGAAGGTAAGCTTCTATGCAGAGCGGGATCTGCAGACGTTTTGGAAAGTGAAATGGGAACATCGGAGGTGATGGCCAACAATGCAAGGGTCAAAAGAGAACTGAAGAAACAGATTAAGCAAAGGACCACAAAGGCAAGCGCTTATGTGCAGGAAGAAGAGGCTTCCAAGCCGGTATCGACAACCGAAGCGAAACCTCCCGCCGTACTACAAATCAAGTTGAGAAAACATTTCCATGAAAAAAGAATCTAGTCCGCTATTTTTAAACTCGGCGTCGCACTGTGACTTAGTTGAACTCGCAACAGTATGTAGAGACGATAGAAAGATCGGACTTGGCTTTGGAAAACCAGGTATCGGTAAAACTTTCTCAGCCAAGAAGTTTTGCAATTGGTCTTTGATTGAAGCGAACTTTGCTGCTAAAGGTGGAGTAGTTGTAGAACCAGCAACCATACTAGCTTGTGATAGCGCCTACTACATGCCGAGTGTCACCGTAACTGCAGCTCGGCTAAAAATAGAATTGAATCAGCTAAGAAATAGGTTTGAGGACGCCTATCTAAAGGCAGTAAACTGGCACCGTCCGGCTGATTGGGCTAAGGAGATTCAGAATCAGCACCTGAAGCTCATAGTGGTTGACGAAGCCTTCAGGCTGAAATATCAGGCGCTGGAACAGTTGCGAGACATACAGGAAGAGTGGGATGTCGGGATCTTGCTTATCGCTGACCCAGGCTTAGAGAGAGCCTTAAGCCGCATGTGTCACTTCTCCGGACGGGTCGCCCATGTGGAAGAATTGAAGCCGCTTAGCGAAGCAGAAACAAACCAGTTCATTGACAAACAGCTTGAAATTATGGGGCTTCCAAAGCCTCCAGAAGAGGTGTATAAGCTAATCCACTGGTACACACAGGGTGTTCTGAGAGGGCTGGTAAACCTGTTCTCTATGATTGCAAGAATTGTGAAAATCAACGAAGACGTTGTTAGCGAGGTAACCCGTGAGGTTGTTGAAGCAGCCCGTGAGATGATGATTTTTGGAAAGCATGGAAGTTTGTCAAAGCAGGTGCCTCTGCTTGCCTCTGAGGCCTAGCACCGGTCTGATTTCACTCTGTATTCAGAGTTGAATTGAACGACTCACCTTATTGCAGCCACTGTAAGTAGTGGCGCCAGTACCGGCGCCTGAAGAGTGTCTCTCCAAAAGATTTTTGGGGTGGCCAAGTGTGACAAATAATTCTGCAAAAAGTGCGACAAATAATTCTGAAACTTACAATTAGCGGAATTAGGTGCCGGGAGTTTCCGGAATTTACACACAGGC
>CAZFKB010000216.1:0-3263 GCA_964519785.1 uncultured Candidatus Obscuribacterales bacterium
ACGAACGGTTTTTTGGTCTTCGTTCAATTTCATGTATAACGATTTGATGCCACGAGGATAATCGTAGACAATCACCGGCTTTTTAAATACCTGTTCGGTCAAATAGCGCTCGTGTTCAGACTGCAAATCGATTCCCCACTCGACTGGAAATTCGAATTTTTGTCCTGATTTGAGCAGCTTGTCTACTGCTTCGGTGTATGAAAGACGGATGAAATCAGATTCTACAATGTGTGTCAGTCTTTCGAGCACAGTTTTGTCTATACGCTCGGCAAAGAATTTCATGTCTTCTTCGCAGTTGTTGAGCACGTCTTTGAAAATGCGCTTCAAGAAATCTTCTGCCACTTCCATATTCCCTTCAAGGGTGCAGAAAGACATTTCGGGCTCGACCATCCAGAACTCGGCTAAATGGCGGGAAGTGTTCGAGTTTTCGGCTCTGAAAGTAGGACCGAATGTGTATATGTTTGTGAGTGCCGTCGCATAGCATTCACCCGACAGTTGTCCGCTTACAGTCAGGTTTGTGGCTTTGCCGAAGAAATCTTCTTCGAAATTGATTTCACCAGATTTGGTGCTTTCTTTCAGTGGCGGCTTTTGCAAATCGAGTGTGGTGACTTTGAACATTTGACCAGCGCCTTCGCAGTCGCTGCCTGTGATGATTGGCGTGTGGACATAGATGAATCCGCGTTCTTGAAAGAAATCGTGAATCGATTTGCAAATTTGGTTGCGTACTCTAGCGACTGCACCAAATGAATTTGTACGTGGGCGCAGGTGAGCGATGGTGCGCAAGAACTCAAATGAAGTGCCTTTCTTCTGCAATGGATAGCTTGCAGGATCGCATCCGCCAAGCACTTTGACAGAAGATGCTTTTACTTCGGTGGCCTGACCTTTGCCTGGTGATTCTACAATTTCGCCCTCGACTTCGATGCTGCAACCAATGCCTGCGTGAAGCAATTCGCTTTCGTAGTTGCTTAAATCGTTTGGTGCAAGGACTTGCACACTTTTCATGCTCGAACCGTCGTTTAATTCAAAAAAGGAAAAGCCCGCTTTTGAGTCGCGTCGGGTTCTCACCCAGCCGGATAGTTTTACTCTTTTGCCAATGTGTTCGGCTTTAAGTGATTCTTTGACCGAGAGTTTTTCGAGGTTTGCACAGGTAGTCATTGTTTTGTTGTCCTTAGATTTTGCGGATGAAATAAACGCCGTCACGAATTGTAAGCAGAACTTTTTCTACTCGATCGTCGCTTGCTACATGTTCGTTGAAGGCTACGATAGCTTTGTCGTCATCTGTTTTAGGGTCGAGCACGGCTCCGCTCCAGAGCACGTTGTCGACGAGGATTATTCCGCCAGACTCCATTTTTGGCAGTACAGCTTCGTAATAGTTTTTGTAATTTCCTTTGTCGGCGTCGATGAATACCAGGTCGAACGGTCCGTTGAGTTTTTTGAGATTAGACAGAGCATCACCTTCGATTACTTTGATTTTTGAGCCGTGCTCGCTCAAATCGAAGTAGCGGCGTGCCACAGCCAGAGACTTGGGGTTCAGGTCCATGGTGTAGAGTTTGCCTCCGCGAGGCAGGGCTTGCGCCATCGAAAGTGCTGAGTAGCCAGTGAATGTGCCGATTTCAAGTACAGTCTTTGCTCTGCTTGTCAGGACCATCATTTTTAAAAATTGTCCCTCTACAGGACCTGTGAGCATTTGCGGGTAATCCATATTGGCGTGTGTTTCAGCCATTAGCTGTTTAAGCAACGTGCTGTGCCTATCAGTTTTGGAAAGGGCGTATTCTTCAATGCCCGGTTTAGTTAAAGTGAGCATGGCTAGCACTCCTTAAGAAAGGACCTAATATATCATGACCCTTTCTAGGTTATACTTACAAAGGGAATCCAGTAAGTATTAATGAAACAGACCATAGAAAAAGAAGGCGATTTCACTCACGACTCACATGGTTTGAAGTCGACAGGCTCAAGCCAAGGATGGTCGTCAAGCAGGATTGCAAAAGTGGCAGGTATTGTCATTTTTCTTTTAATCGTTGTTCCTGTAGGTTTTCGCCTATTTAAGCAATTCAAGCCTGCGACCACAGAGTCCTCGCCCAAGGCTGTTCTGACAGTTGCTTGCTCTCCAGTCGAATATCGTCAAGTCGAGAAACATTTACATATTGCAGGTACTGTTTGGGCTTGGGACCCAATCACAATAGGAGTCGAAGCCAATGGACTGCGAGTCGAAACTGTAAATGTAGACGAGGGACACTTCGTCAAAAAGGGACAAATACTTGCAACCCTCAACTCCAGCGTGCTCGAAGCGCAGTTACTCCAGCATAAAGCCGAGCTTGCAAGAGCAAAAGGGTCATTGACTATTGCTATTCAGCCAAACAGACCAATGGATATCGGCAGGCTGCAAGCGCGGGTAGAAGAAACCAAGGCCGTCGTTAAGCAAGAAGAAGCCAATATAGCCAGGGTCAAAGCAGATCTGGAATTTGCCAGAAGCACAACCGTTCGCTTTAGAGAATTGGGCAAAGTTGGAGCCGTTTCGCAGCAAGACCTAGAAAATAAAGAAAGTATCCAGAAGGCTAAAGAAGCTGAGTTGGCAAATAACGAGCAGCGTTTGCGTGCTGCCAATTATTCGCGCGACCAGGCAATTGAAAATCTCAAGATGGCTCATGAAGGCGGACGCAAAGAAGACATCGATATTGCTAGAGCCAATGTCGCCGCAGAGGAAGCTGATGTAAAACATACCGAAGCTTTAATCAAGCAAACTCGCATTGTTGCACCCTGCGATGGATATATCGTCAAACGCATGATTCATATTGGTGACACAGTCATGCAAAATGAAGATTGTTTCCAGCTGGTACGCGACAATCGTTTGGAAGTACGAGCACAAGTGCCGGAGCCTGATTTAGGCAAAATCAAAATTGGCCAAAAAGTTCTGTTTAGAAGCAATGCCACTCCAAGCGATGCTGATATAGTTGGAACAATTCGCGAAATCAGCCCAATGGTGGATCAACAAACACGGCTTGCCACCTGTCGTATAGACATTCCGTTTGATATCTATAAGAAGTGGCTTCCAGGAACTTTTGTTTCGGGTAAGGTAAATCTTGGCGCCGTCAAAGAGCTGGCAGTTCCTTCAACAGCTGTGTTGAGCCGCGATGGCAGAGCGGTGGTTTTTGTTTATGAAAATGATCGTGTTTATCAAAGACCAGTCGTGACTGGCGAGCGCACCGAACAATATGTCGCCATTGAGTCTGGAACAAAAGCTGTTGATGTATCCCAAGAGAAGA
>CAZFKB010000217.1:0-3220 GCA_964519785.1 uncultured Candidatus Obscuribacterales bacterium
GGCGTTAGGGTTTTTGCGCATAACAAGCCCTGCACCATTTTTAGTGAATTGTTTTAAGTATGTTTTGTCTGGAGTTAACAGATTGCTCGATGCTTGCTTTTGCAGCACAGGCATCCAAGCGCCTGCCTGGTCGGGGAAATATTGATCGTTTGAAATTGGTTTGACGACAGTATTTTCGCCCAGGCGTGAAATCACTTTTTGCAATAGCAATAAAAGATCATTTGAGATTATTTCATCATCGTCGTCGCCGTCATAAGGCAGAACATGTTCTTGTTTCCACGATTCAGGCGAAAAGCGCACTACATCTACTTTTATCTTGGTAAATTCGCGCTCCAATGGTTTTTTGTTGAGCGACAATTTTATGACTTGTTGCAAGAAGCCAGAATGATTGGATGGACGAATGAGCTTGATATCGCGCTCGTCAAAAATAGTATCGTCGCTATAAAATGAGACTATAAGCCGCTCTGCGCGCAGGGCGTTATTTTTCAAATCGTCAGTGAGCTTGCTTAGCAATCCGCTTAAGACAAGACTGACTTCATTTAAGCTCGACGCTGGATAATTAAGGTCGCAAGTAGCGGCAAAAGACTTTTCTAAAGGCGGTAAAGACAACAATGTGTCGTCAATGCCTTGAGCCATTTTCCAGGCTTTGATGCCTTCTTGTCCAAAGCGCTCGAGTATGGATTCGGCTGGAAAGGCGGCAAGTTGTTGCATAGACTTTATGCCAAGTGTAGCAAAGTCTGTAAGCAACTCTTTGGATGCAGGTAGATAATGAACTGGTTGTCGGGCGAGAAAAGTTGCTGTCTTATTTGGTGCGACAATATGATAGAACTGATTCTTGACTCGGGTTGCAACCATTGCTGGAAAAGCACTATTGGCGATACCAAGGTGTTTGTGTTTATAGCCCAGTTTGTGTATCGCTTTTAACACAGCAGCGCAGAACTTATCTTCGCCCCCAAGCAGTTTTAAGCCTGAAGCATCAAGCAAAAAGATGCCTGAGTCTTGTGGACCAAAAACATTTATCTTAGGGGAATAGGTAAGAAGAGTCTGGATAATTTCAGCGCTAGCTTGTTCGTATAAGAAATGATCCGGTTTTCTCCAGGATATATTTGCGCGAAGCGAGCAAGCTTGCGAAAGTTTGATGCCCGGCGAGATTTCTTGTTTGCTTGCCGAATAAGAGCACATGGCAATCTTTTGTTGATAGACACTTGAATTTGTATTTTTTCCTTCTAGTAGAACCCAGGGAATTTCAGAAAGCTCAGGCTCACGCTTCTCGTGAACGGCGATCGCAAATCTGGGGATGCGTAAACAAGCAATTCGATTCATCCAGACTCACTGCCACCTCCGTTTTTGAGGAGAGACCATTTTTTGTAATTGAACAAGCTATTTGCGGCTCATGTAGTTGAACACTTTGAATATCCCACTGAAAGCCAAGTTGAATATTTCCTTGATTGTCGGCCTGCGATCCGACTACAAGCAAAGCTGATTTTGAATTTTGCAATGCACGCTGCAAGCGCGAATAAGAAAGCAAAGACAATTTTTGATTGGTGCCAAGGTCCATAATGACTATGTCGAATGCCCGCGATGCCAGAAACAAATCGACCACGCCTACATAATGATTGAGCGTTTTAACTTCGCCGGCATCTGGTCGCACGAACCAGAGTCTGTTGTGCTTGCAATGATTCTCGTTGATATAAGCCCAGTCGTTTGCCATGAGCTGACCTTGCGTATCTATATAAACGATGTTGAAATTGGCTTCGCACCATTTAGCCACTGCTTTGCGCAAAAGAGTGGTCTTGCCTGACGATCCAGGACCAACCCAGTGGGTAATACGCTGGCGATTGAGCGCACGAGGACTGAGACAAGCATCGATTTTTTCTATGCCTGTTTGTCCGAATCCCGAAAGCTCAGCCCCGCTCAGATTTTCGCCATTGAGCCATAAGCCGGGGAAGCGTTCTTCCAGACTTTGCTTTAAGGCCAATACCTGCTGGGCTGTCATGGCGGATATCCTTTATATAGGTTTCGATTCACTATCTACCTTACCATACAAGCGTATGGCGTGCAATCGATTTTAATCTGAAAGTGCCGTTGGGACTGTAATCCCAAGCCCCAGAACGAAATGATAAAATATGACTATAGTCATATGACCATGGTGATAACTATGTCCAAGCCAAAATCCCAAATCCCAGCTGGCGAATTTAAAGCTAAATGCTTGCAACTAATGGATGAAGTCGAAAAGTCCAAGCAAGAAATCGTAATTACTAAATACGGAAAACCAGTGGCAAAATTAGTTCCATATTCGCAAGAAAAAAAATCATTTTATGGTTCTCTTAAGGGCAGTTTTACTCATATCGGCGACATCGTAAGTCCAGTGAGCGAAGATGATTGGGATGCCAATGCCTGATAAGAAGCTGTTAGTGTTAGATACGTGCGCAATCATCTGGTTTTTTGAAGGTTCAAGTGAATTGTCATCTCAGTCTGTTCAACTAATTGATGATGCAATACATCGAAATGCTCTTTCGATTTCTGCAATTTCTTTATGGGAAGTCGCGCAGTTAAAAACACAGAATCGTGTGAGTCTAAGACTTCCGGTTCGAGATTGGCTAAATCAATTAGTTCTCATTCCTGGCTTGAATTTATTACCAATTACGCCTGAAATAGCGTCTCTTAGTTGTGAACTGCAAGAATTTCACAAGGATCCAGCTGACAGAATAATTGCAGCAACTGCCCTAATTATTCAGGCAAAAATAGTAACGAGAGATAGGCTCATGATCAAATATCCTAAACTGAAAAACTTGGTCGAGCCCATTTAAGAACCGAGGATTACATGCTAAAAAAGATTTGCCTTACTATCGCCTGCACACTGACACTTGCAGCATGCGACATGAATCGCGTGGTTTGGGCGCCTGATACCAAACGAGCGGCAATAATCGGTTCGGACGGTCTTAGAATAACGGATGAAAAAGGAGTGTTGACCGCGCCTGTTCTTGATAATGTGGCAAAAATCGCCTGGTGGCCTGATTCTAAGCAATGTCTTGTGTTGCGCTCAATTCCTGCAAAAGACTGGACTGAAATTGAACCTGTTCTGAGTCCTTACGAAGCGAAAAGTGTGCGGGAATCTTCTGAAAAACTTTTCAATGAAATATCTAATTTCAAAGGCACTCAAGACGAGTTGAATAAAAAACTCGAATCTGATGAGACCATAGAAAATAATTTGAAAGCA
>CAZFKB010000218.1:0-3204 GCA_964519785.1 uncultured Candidatus Obscuribacterales bacterium
CCCTTCAATAAACGACTGCACGTCCTAAAGGCTTGACTTTCTTTACGATATCTTATACAAGAGCTACGCTTTCTCGTGCGGGCTGAACTTCGTTCAGACTGCACCCGCCTCCGGCGCGCGCGAAGGAGTGACGCCTCCTCGTCGCACCCATCTCCGAGGTAGAACACTCAAAGGATTTCTTGTCTTCCTATACGCTTTTCAGCTGCAAGCACAGTAGCAATTAGTCTTATTTGCTCAATCTGGGCAAGTTTCTTCTAATTTCAATCAACCAAACTATGAATCGGCTGTAGTCGGTCAAATAAATTCTGTTTGTATTTCCGCTGACAAACTGGGCAAAAGGAAAAGAGAACATCTGAAAGTCGAACAACCCAGCTTGCTTGCCAAGAGATTTTCATTTATATCGTATAGTAAGTTTGGGGCGAGGCCAAAAACAAAAGCCACCATAAGTGGTATTAGGAGGACTTGCAAAAACTGGATGAAACATAAGAGCAATTAGTAGACGCAGTCCAGTAATGGGGGCTCCTCAGTTTTTGCTCAATCATCCACTTGGCTTGGAATGAGATTTTGGCTGCACGTCAATGATGGTGGATTAAAAGTGAAATCAAAAATACTATTGTTTACTACATTTGTGTTTACTTTGTTCTTCGGCTGTCGGGCAGAACAAAAAAAATATCAATTCGTTGAGACTCGCGAAACACGAAAACTATATTCTAGTAAGCTAGACGCTCGTTATCGTATGGCATTAGGATTAAACCCTATTTCAAAACAATCAAATTTTTTTGAATGCAGATTCTGGTTATCGAGGACTGACGGAATAAGTAAATGCCTAGTTATTTCCAAAAAATCTGAAGCAGAGCCAGAATTGTTCGCTGAATTTTACAAGTGGAAAGGCGAGCTTCCAGAAGCAGATTTTATTGAAAAATGGAGTAAAAAGTTATCCAGAAAAGAGTTAGATTCTGTGAACGAGATTTTGCGGAAAGTTGTTACTGAAAATGAAAATACCTTTTTAAACTGCGAATTTCTTACAACTTACCCAACGCCAATTTTTGATATTGAGATCAAGCAGGGAGATTCTTTCAAAGAAATTTATTGTTTAGCAATTCCCCAGATTGAAAATGATAGTCTCTGCGTTAAAGCTTGTAAACAAGCGTTTAAAACAGTAGAAAAGAGTGACTGAAAAGCCGGAAAGAAAGGGAAGCGAAGATAAAAATCTCCGCTTCCCCCAGATTAATTAGCCATGAACGCCGTTGACAGATATCTGAATTGATCCGTCTGGACCCACGAGATACATTGGATACTGCGTCGAATAAATGTCATCTTCTCTCGAAAAATTCAGTGGATATTCTTTCACATCAGGTCGGATCCATTCCGGTGGGTGAGTGTGAACCCAAGCCACGGCTTCAAATAGAAATCCAACATCATGAGTTAATTGCCAGAGTAGCTCTGCGCCAGTATGTTTCCACGCCCTAGCTTTTGTCCAAGTATAACGCTCCGGAAGTGGAGCCCATGCTTTCACGATTATGGCACCAATTTCTACTTCCATTCGATTACCAATTGGTCCTACAACTTGCGCAAAGTTTTGAACTGCCTCTGCAACGGTTGCGAACATCCTCCCCGCACTTGCAACAACCTCTCCCTTTCGATCATACAATGGTCCGGTTTTGGCTGGGACAGGATCCGGAAGCTTGCCAAGAGGCGGCGAAATACCTTCGTGCCTTCCCATCAATTCATCAATGAAAGCAGTTACGCTTCCACCATTAGAGCCTCCCTCGCTTCTAGACGCAATCGCAGCACCACCTCCTATTCCCGGATACCCAAAGAAGGCATTACTCGCTGAAGCGGAGACCCCAGAGCCATCAACCAAATATCCATATGTGTCACTTTGCAAGACACTGCCATCTGCAGCCAATCCAGTGGGGTCAATAAAGTTATTTGGATTGTTGCCGACGAAACGATACATGTTTAGGCCATCGCCATACCCTATCGGATCCGGCTGTAAGAAGCGCCCAGTCTTAGGATCGTAATAACGCATTTTCATGTAATACAGCCCAGTTTCAGCATCATATCGCTGTCCCTGGAAACCAAATGTAGTACCACTGAGAGCGGCACTTTCACCAAAGGACGAATACTTGTATTTGTTCGTCACCACTCCAGTATTGTCGCTGGTGGCAATTACGTTGCCGATACGATCATGGTGGAAGTAAGAGACAGTGCCACCAGCTGTGATTTGAATCAACGGCTCGTCGAGCCCCATTCCATACACGAAGCGGTTCAAGAGAGAACCGGAGGTTCCATCGTACTCTGCAATACGCTGGAAGCCAGCATAAATGTAGCGGGTCTTCGTGCTCCCGACTGTCTTTTGTCCCTGCCTGTGCGACGGGTCATAGAGATAAGAAGCAGAGACGCCAGTTTTCGTTGCAGAGGTCAAATGATTGAGCGTATCGTAAACATAAGTCCATGTGCCATCTCCAGTGAGGCAGCCATTGCTGTTGTACGTCTGGCTGACACCACCAACGGTGGGATATTGGTTCATGTTATTCGCCGTCCCATAGGAGACTGAGCTTGCACCAGACGGATGCCAGATAAACTGACTGTCCGATGCCGCCGAGCTTGTAAGCTCACCCACATTATTGAACTTGTGAGTAAAAGTAACGGCAGAGCCATTGAAGACTTGAATGAGCGAAGTCAGATCGTTATCTTTCTCGAAACCATACTGACACGAAGCGACGCCGTTTCCATAAGTGAGTTTGGTCCGGCGGGATTGCGCGTCGAAATCGAAATGCAAACTCGGTGTTCCTGAGCCATTGAGCTTGATATCGGTCAGGCGATTGAGCTCATCGAAAACGCGGTCGATGTAGTACCCATCAGGATATGTCATCTTCGTGGCGTTGCCGTTGGCGTCTAGCTGGTGCGTGACCTGCTTTCCATCAGGATATTGCTCCCGATAGAATCTGCCAGCAGTGTCGAAGAAGTATTCGAAGTCACCAGATGTAGGATCACCCACAACCGTCGGTGTCGACATTTTCGTCAATCTGCCAGCCAGGTCGTAAGTGTTTGTTACAGTCGGCATGCCGGTTGGCGCCTTAGTTGAAAGGCGATTGAGCACATCGAACGTATTTGTCACAGTATTGCCAGAGCGCAGCCGGACAGTCAAAACGTTTCCGTTTGCGTCATAGCTTGTATTTTGCTCATAACTTGCATCGG
>CAZFKB010000219.1:0-3200 GCA_964519785.1 uncultured Candidatus Obscuribacterales bacterium
GACCAGCATTTTCGAAAACACAACGTTGTCATACTATATGCATGAATAGACCGGGTCAAAAAGAATACAACGGAGGATCTTTGAGATCTCCGTTGCATTCCTGTGGCTACTAAGCGCGACCTCTGAAGCGCTCCACGACCATATCGAGGTAGACAACCCCGATGATAACCAGGTCATAGAGGATGTGCACCAGGATTGCAGCGAGCAATCCATAAGTGAACATCAGATAGAAGAAGGCCATGCCGATGAACCAGTTGTTCACGACACCAAACTTGCCGGTGTACTTGTGACCGTCACGGTAAGCGAGGTTGGTCGCAAGCATTCCGGCGCCGACTGCCCAGGTGTCAGTATGAGCGAGAAATTCGCTCATGGAACCAAGGGTGGTCAGGTCTGCGATCGGACCAAGCACATGTGTTTGAACAAGGTGCAGAAGGCCGTGACCGAAGTAGAAGCCGCCCAGAAGCCAGTCGAAGACCTGGACCATAACGATGCCGGAAAGCAAATAAGCCCATCGGAACAGAATTTCCTGTCCGATTCCAGCGGCGATCGAAATTTTGATGCCTTGTCCCAGAATTCTTTCAGCGTGACGATTGTTACGCGGCTCATTCTGGGTGAAAATGCACCACACCAGAGTGACCAGGCCACCCCAGAGAAGAATCCATTTGCCGGCGGAAATCCAGTCGAGCAGGCTGCCAGACATGTTCCAAAATTCGAGAACTTTGAACGGCACCATATCGGGCCGGAAGTACATGACGAGAGAGACGACGATGAGCGACTTGAGCGCGAAAATCGAATGCATGATCAGATTTTGCTTCGCCAGTCCGTCCATGTTGTCGAAGTAGGTGATCCGCGGTAGGCGGTCCTTCAGGCTTTCGAGCATTCTATCAATCCTTTCGTGTTTCACCGACACCACATATGGTGCGGGTGATTTGCTCGGTTAGGGAAGGGTGTTGAAGTTTCTTAGTCGAAAAAACAGAGATAAAAAAGGGGACCTAGTTCTAATCGTTGTCATGAACGCTTTTAAACAGCTCAGATATTTATTCGCTTTAAAGAAGAGCTTTACAGCTCAAGACATCTGACTTTACTTACTTTATAAAGACAATACCGCTTAGCGCGGCTCGCGCTAAGTTTGCCGTCTTTGCTGAAAAAAATCCAACAAAATCTGGCTACATGCTTTTTCTTCAACTCCACCAATCACTTCAGGAAGCGGATAAATTCTGCCTTTTTGAAAAAGATTGAAAGCAGAACCGCACGCACCAGACTTTTCGTCGTAAGCACCGAAATATATTCTCTCTATTCTCGCCTGAATAATGGCTTCAGCACACATTGCGCAAGGTTCTAACGTAGTAACCAAATACGTTGAGTCCAATCTCCAGCTAGCTCTTTTTTGACAAGCTTTTCGAATAGCTTGTATTTCAGCATGAGCAGTGGGATCTTGAAGTTTCTCTTTTTCATTGCAAGCAGAACTGATTATTTCGACTGACTCATGCAGTTGCTGTCCAGCACTGACAATAAGACATCCAATAGGCAAATCATCACCAGACGATTTAGCAAGATCAATCGCTTGTTGCATTAAACGCCTTGCCTGGTCGATGTCCACGACTAAACGTAGCGTTTGGTTACGCCAAGATCAAGCGCAAAACGATAACCAATCAGCTTGTACGCCAGTTTTGCAGCAAGAAAATCAGGAGCATGAAAACCGGGAATAGGAGAAAGCTCGACAATATCCGCCGCAACCACGTTTCTTTTCACACAAACCAGCTTAACCAGTTCCATCAGCTGATACCAGTTGATACCACCTGGCTCGGGTGTGCCTGTAGCCGGCATGATGCTTGGATCAAGCCCATCCACATCGATCGTAAGATACACGTTGTCTGAAAGAGTATTGATGATTTCTTGAAAATTCCAGCGCTCCTGCTGGCGTGCCCAGTAAATATTCACATTAGGATATTCAGTTTCAAGCCAGCGCACTTCTTCTGCACTGACATTTCGTATGCCAACCTGCGTGATTAGAGGTTTTGGAAGTAAATGATAAAGCTGATAGCTAACTGAGGCGTGACTATAGGGATTCCCCTCGTATTCAGGACGCAAATCGCAGTGTGCATCGATTTGTAGAATCGACAAATCTTTGTACTGCTCTGCGCAGGCCTTAACTGCACCAACAGTAAGAGAATGCTCACCCCCAAAAATAATAGGGAATTTGTTTATGTTTATAAGTCTTTTTACTTGTTCGTAAAGTTCTTCAAACGGCTTTGGAACGTACCGATCAACGGTTTTCATTACTATAGGCTCGGTAGTATGAATACCAATCTTGAATGGTTCCTCCCAAAGTTCGTCATCGAAAAGTTCGACCTGCTGACTAGCCTCAAGAATGGCTGCTGGACCTCTTGCAGTTCCTTGACCATAACTTGTTGTCGCTTCATAAGGAACAGGAATTATCATTACCTTAGCGTTTTCTGGACTGGAAAAATTTTCCGGCAATCCAAGGAAATTAGGCAATTTCGGATTCTTCTCATTTACTGTTGCACTTGCTGCCAAATCTTTTGCGATACCATTCTTGGTAGCAGTCGAAGTATTAGATTTGCCACCAGATTTGGTTGCAGATTTAGTGGAAGACTTGTTCAAAGATTTACTGACTGTTTTTGGTGTAACTTTAGCAACTGGCTTAGCAGCTGGTTTTTTACTAGAACTAGTCCTGCTCACTTGCTTTGGACTTTTACTATTTTTGTTAGGCATCGCTTTGTACTTTTGGCTCAGTAACTGGGATTTATGATGATATATGCTTGACTATTTTGAGGTCACCCTTGACATCGCCAGTCTTCAAACTTCGCTGAGCGACGCTAATCGTGCCAAAGATGTCAATATGAATAAATTCAAATTTTAATTTTAGACTCAGCACTAGATTACGTATCAAAGACTTTTGTAGTAATAAGCATCGTTTCTTTCTGCTCCACGTTATTAGTTCCCCAACAACAATTTCTGTCTAGTTTTACCAGTTCCATCCCCCCTGTGTGTGGCGGATTACTGAGACAGGCTGTACGTCTGGAACGAACTGACTCGTGCGTGCACCTGGCGCGTCTTCGCTCTCGTTGAGCCAGAAGGAGACGACAACTATAACAACACGATTGGAGTACCCAATATGAATATATCCAAGGCCAAACGCCTTGTCTCGATTTGTTTGGCTGATCCTGTCAACGTCA
>CAZFKB010000220.1:0-3199 GCA_964519785.1 uncultured Candidatus Obscuribacterales bacterium
GCATTTTGTTGCATGTAGCAAAAAGCGCTTTGCAGAATTCTTGTCCCTTATCTTCTTCTAGACTAAATCCAGCAGCCATTTTGTGACCGCCCCAGCGCGCAAGTAAATGTTCGTTTAGTTTGAGCACTTGGTATAAATCGACTCCATCTATCGAGCGAGCCGAGCCGCGAATGACTTTTTCTTCTTCTTCGTGCTGAGCTATAAAGACAGGTCGCTGGTATTTTTCTACCAGGCGTGATGCAACAATGCCAATGACGCCGTGATGCCATGTTTTATCGTAGATGGCAAGACATTTGTTTTCGAGCAGCTGGGGATTTTGAGCCAGTTTGGCTTCCACTTCCATGAAAACTTGCTCGCAAATTTCCTGGCGACGAGTATTTTCTGTTTGCAGTTCTTGCGATAGTGCTTCTGCTACTTCTTCGCTCTCGGTCGTCATCAGCTCTACGGCTTTGTTTGCGTCAGACAATCGACCTGCAGCATTGATTCGAGGAGCTAGTCCAAATCCAACGAGGTCTGTGTTTGCTTTTTGCCCAGTCATTGCAAGCAATTTTTGAAGACCCACACGAGTGGTGGCGACCAGTTTGGGCAAGCCGATTCGGACGAGATATCTGTTTTCTTTGACTAGCGGGACCATGTCGGCAATCATTCCCATGGTTACCAGGTCGAGCAATTGTTCTGCGGCTTCAGGTTTGCCAGTCTTTTCAAATAAAGCCTGGCAGACTTTGTAAGCTACACCGACGCCCGGAAGATTGTAGAGAGGGTGATCTTCATTCAAGAATTTGGGGTGAATAACTGCCACTGCAGGCGGTAGCATTTCGGGCATAGTGTGGTGGTCTAAAACGATTGTGTCCACGCCCAGCGACTTTGCAAAATTTATTTCGGCAAAGTTTGAAACACCAAGGTCACAGGTGACAATTAATTTGGTGCGGCGTTTGCTTGCGATTACGCTTACGGCTTTTAAGTTGAGACCATAACCTTCAAGCAGTCGGTTTGGAATGTAATAGTCGACATCCGCACCAAGCTGTTTCAGTACCGAATAAAGTACCGAAGTGCCTGTTACACCGTCGACATCGTAATCGCCGTAAACAGTTATGTGCTGTTTGGCTTCGATGGCTGAAAGAATTCTGTCTACCGCTTTGTCTGTATCGGGTAGTTCCCATGCCCCTGTAGGAGTGTATGTTTTTTCGTCCAGAAAAGTTTTTGCTTCATCACCAGATGTGATACCGCGCTGGGCTAATAATTTAGCCAGTATTTCATGACCGGACACTGCGTCCAGAAGGTCAGGAGAAAGTTTCAGTTCTTCTTTGAAGACCCAGGTGGTTTCTTTTACCTGATGTTGCGCTGTGGACAAGTCTTGACCCTCGAATGATAGGACCGCGCCGCTTAGTATTGTTTATAAAAGGATAACTGAAATTTTTATTCTGTCGCTTATTTGTATATACGATGGGATTTGGTAAATAGTTCACCTTAGAATTATCGAATGTCATCCATTTCGATAATTTAGCGCTGTGACTCCACCACTTCCTCGACCGATTTAGGCTTTATTTTGGGCCAGTTGGATAAATCGTACTCGATTACCATCGTCACTTTTGGTGGTTTTGGCCAGGGCAAAGCCCAGCCCATAATCCAGATTATTGGCAAGAGGGCGACGTGTGCACTTAAAGCGACCCAGAAAGCCTCCATTAAGGGGACTTTGTCCTTCAAGAATGCGATGGTTTCTTCTCTGGTTATCAAGGTGGATTTCCAGTTTTTCTATGAGTTCAATTATACTGTTGGTTAAATCATATAATCGAAGCATACATGTCCAGAATACTCCCAATGAAAAAGTCTCCCAAATTGACATTCGCATATCCGATAGCTATCTTTTGTGCCTGGTCATTATTTTCGAGCCAAGCAATTCAGGCAGAAGAGTATGGGCCGCCAAATCTTTTGCGCACTCTTAAAACACCTTTTGGCATGGCCTCTAATATTGACGAGGAGTCGGAAACTAATTCGAATGTAAAGGGTGATCCGCTTTTGCAGCCAATAAGCCTGGGTAAAGCCAAGCCTTCGCGTGTGGCAATTGAGTTTAAGAAAAAATCTAGTTCGAACATAATGTGTTTGCCTGAGCGCATTACAATTGGTCATTCAGCCAAGTTTACAGTGAAAGGCAAGCCTGGAAGCTATGTTGCAATCGCCATGGCAGACCGTGATTCAGGTGCAAAACCATTGCTTGGTAATCCGATAAGACTGGGACCAGACCGCAAAGTGATGACTGTTGGCACAATCGGTGAAAATGGTCTGGCTGAACTATATATAACTGCCCCGATTGAAGGCGACATGATTGGACAGTATCTTTATTTCGAGGCTGCAGTCTGGAGCAAGCCAGACATGAGCGACGCTCAGATTGCGCAAACACTGGCGTTTGATAAAGAGCACGGTAGCGGAAATGGAGTCATGGTTGGCGATGAAGCCAAAGAGAAAAAGCACGGAATCAAATTTGGCGCCACATCAGGAGTTCCGATGTATCAAGACACGAGCGGTGCCTCTAATACCGCTGGCGCAAGCGGGCAGCCCTAAAGGACCAGGACAAATATAATGACACTGTTATTGATACCACTAGATGATCGACCAGTTACCAGTATTCTTCCTGCTTCTGTGGCTAAAATTGCTGGAATAAATGTGCTCACGCCTCCTCGCACTTTGATGGGCTCGCTGATGTATCCAGCTCAGGTGGACTCGCTTTCTTCTTGGATTCAGGCGGCACTTGAAAAAGCAAAACCCAATGTTGTACTTCTTGGATTAGACAGCATTATTTACGGCGGATTGATTTCTTCGCGCCAAACCGCAGACGATTTGCGCGTGCTTGAAAAAAGACTGGCACAGTTAAAAAAATGGAAATCGCTTGCAGGGTCGCAGTTGAAAATCTACGCTCAGACTAGCATCATGCGAATCTCAGACAATTACGATAATACCGAAGAAAAGGATTACTGGTCTAGGTTTGGGCGCGAACTTTTTGCATGGTCGGCTCTGTTATATAGAAAGTCGAAAGGACTTGCGATTACGCCTGGTACGCTCGAATCGCTCGAAGCTAAAATTCCGTTATCTGTGCGTGACGACTATCTAAAAACTCGTTTTCGCAATTTCAGAATCAATCAAAATATTGTCGAGCTGGTCAAAGACAAAGTGATAGATAAGCTTGTAATAAGCCTAGATGATT
>CAZFKB010000221.1:0-3170 GCA_964519785.1 uncultured Candidatus Obscuribacterales bacterium
AACGCCAGATTAATCAACTCATACGTGTTTCCACCATCGTCATAAGGCACTGTGCGAGCTAACATAAGACCAAAGGCAAACAGGAGAAGTGTCCATGGCTAATATTCAGCCCAATTCGAATGTCCCTCATCCAGAGCGGAATTTCGGTGTTTCTAGCAGACGGCGGGCTGACGATTTTCAGGCTATGCCCTGGGCTACACAACATGTTAGTTTTTCCAAAGTAGGGCTGACCGGTGTCGCTCTAAACCGGCTGCTGGAGCTGGTAAATAAATTTTCAACTACCTTTTCTCACCAAGAACGCGATCGCATGGTTCTGCAAAAAGCACTGGAGACGGTTCTGGACAGACGAAAGAGTGTGCGAGACCTGGCGTTGATGTTATTTGGCGGCGATGACGAAATGTCCTATCAGGTTCATTTTGCCTTCGAGCAGGCGCTGAAATCAGCCGGGATCATAGCGATTACAGAAACAGAAAAAGTTGAGCCAGGCTCGTTTTCGATGTCTTTTATGGTCAAAGGCTCAGGTATAAGAATAACTAATTTCGATAAAACCACAAGTGGTGCACTGCGAACCCGTTTTGACGAAATTAAAGAGGGCATTGTGCAGGACGAAATTTTGATGGGAGATGCATCTTTTGCGCCTATCAAAGCCGCTCTTCGCAAATTTCTTAGTCCTGAAGCAGGCAAACTGATTCTCTAGAAAGCGCTAGATATTAGAATTTTCATTTGGTTTTCAAGCTTGCCGGCCTTATCCTGGTAGTCAAGAATGGCGAGGTTGAGATAATGAGCATCAGACTTAGGAATCTCTGTTTTTCAGTAGGTGTCACAGCTCTTGCCCTAATACCGGCGGCAATAGCGGCCAGCGTTTGCGAAGCGATGGAATACTACAAGAAGAAAGACTATATCCACGCAAACAAATTATTCGAACAAGCCACAATAAAAAATCCCAAAGACTGGAAAGCGCACTATTATCAAGGCAATTGTCTTTTAGCTCTTGGTAGATACGGCTCGGCTGTTTATCACTATGAGCTTGCAGCCAAAATGACACGAAACCCTCACGAGGTGCACCTGTGTCAAATGGCAGCATACAAAGCAGAGTCAACGGGACTTAAGTCACGCGTAGCGATGACGAATATGCGCTCAGTAGCTCAAGCGTCGCAATTAGAGCGACAAATGCAAATCGAACAGCAAAAGACTCACATTTTAAATCAAGCAGAAAAACAAGCTAACGCTATCAAAGCTAAGGCTGAAGCTACCATTCAATCAGAGCGAGCCAATTCGCAAATAATCTGGCGAGGAACTGATGGCAATATGAAGCTTGATATTACGAATGATCGCATCAATCAAATTAATGGCGAAGCTGTTCGTGAGATGCAACAGGTCAAAGACCAGGCTCAAGATAGAGTGAACAATATGTAAGCTAGCTTCGCTTTTGGTGGAGCAATTGAAGCATTCTAACTACATTGTCGAGTTCTTTTTGAACTAGATCATTATTTGGTTCTATCTTTAGCGCTTTATCCAAGTCTGATTTGGCTTCATTCCAATCGTCTTTTTTTGTATAAGCCAAAGCCCTAAGCCTTAGTGCGCTAATAGTTTCCTCTTTGTCCAATGATTTAGTCAAATATTCAATTGCCTGATCGTACAATTCATCATTCATAGATAATCTTGCCAGTTCTATATAAGCTTCGGCACACTCACTTTGGACAATTGCTGCTTTGTAATCGATGATTGCCAGGTCTTTTTTCTCTTGTCTGATGAAATAATTTGCTCTGTTATGCAAGGCAATCTCTTTCTTTGCCGGTTCTATCGATTTTTCGATGGCTAATTTCAAATCTTCTTCTGCACTTTTAAAATCACCTAAATATTCGAGCACGAGCGCCCTTTGATATAGAACCTCAGGGTCAATTTCAATTTTGCAAGAATCATCGAGCGCCTTCAATGCTGTTTCTTGGTCATTCAACTCGAGATAACAAAGAGCTTCCTCATAATAACAATCAGCCAAAAGCTTGTGCTGTACTCCAAAACCTTTATATGTCCATAAAAGTGGAAAGTCTTGCACTTTTTTCAATGCAGCTTGAACATCGTCCAAAGCTTGTTTGTATTGCTTTTTTCGGCGCAAAACGCCAGCTCTGGCTAATAAAATCCTTGGATCGTTTTTGAAAAAAAGGTTTTTTTGCGAATGATTGAGCACTGATAGAGCTTCGTCGAGTTTAGATTGTAAAACCAAATTTTCAACTTGCTTTTCTGGGTTTATCAAAGCGATGTAAATGGAAAAAAATACTGGCAAAAGAGCAGTTGAAATGAATAACAATCTAAACATCGACATTTTTGGTTGGCTCTGCATTTTTACTGCCGGTCTAGGCTTTATTTTCCCTTTTAGCGTCATTGCCTCTACGAATCTAATTTTTATAAGTCTTGGGCTCACCTATTTGTGTTATTTTGCATGGCGCGAAGTCAGACTGCAAGCAGACCCATCCCATTTAAAAGAATCACGCAAAAATTGGCTGCTCACAAATAAAACTTGCGACCTGGAAGAGCGCAAGTTTCAACATCTAAAAAATGCCACGCTTTTCATTGTGACGAGTGGCGATGGTATCACATTTAATGCTAGCAATACCCAAACAAGTATTCCCTGGAGCGAAGTAATTCATGTGCGCTCAGTTCGAATACTAAACCAAGACCTGCACACAGTGTACACTTTGAAGAGTAAATATAATTTTGACCACACTTATAGCAACCATTTTGAGCTGGTTGAAATAATTAAAAAACAGCTTTAGTTTGGTCCAGGCATCATCATTTTGACGCAGTCGGCGTGACTTGTAAGCACATTCATAATATCTTCTGCTGTTTCTTTAACTAGAAAAGGTTCCTGCCTGGTCCCCTGGACAAAAACGCAAGCACCATTTGCATATCCCGTCACGACATTGGCTTTGACTGCGGCAATGTGGCGACAATTTATATACAGAGCGACTCCCTGGTGATCGTGCAAAGTAAGATAAATTTGGCGCTCACTCATATACCCCTCACAAAATTTCTATTTTAGCAAAATGAAAGAGAGAGCATTTCTACTCTCTCTTTTCATCAGTCGGGGTCAGCGAATAAAAGCGTCGACTAAACTATGGTCTGACCCCCGAGAAATAGACACCTAGATTTCTACGCTGCCTCCAATTATG
>CAZFKB010000222.1:0-3159 GCA_964519785.1 uncultured Candidatus Obscuribacterales bacterium
ACCAGCTCCAGCACCAGCTCCAGCACCAGCTCCAGCACCAGCTCCAGCTCCAGCACCCACGGCAGCGCCAGTATCAGAACTCACGCCAGCGCCAGTATCAGAACTCACGCCAGCGCCAGCATCAGAACTCACGCCAGCACCAGCACCCACGGTAGCACCAGCACCAGCACCAGCTCCAGCCGCGGCACCAGAAACACTGGATGCTCAGCCAGCGGCTGCGACAAATTCTCAGCCTGTAACGCTTCCAGCTTCTGCTTTTGATCCAATGCCCCAGTCTGGACCAACTCCATTTCTTGATGATGACGAATTCGAAACTTCTGAAATGGCAGAAGAAACAGCCCGAACTCAGGATGTTGTTCCTCTTGTGGCAAATTTGCCCCCTTCTGAATTAATTGCACCACTTGAGTCTGAATCGCAAGAAGAAAAGAAAGAGGAAGCGCAACAAGCTCCAAATGCTGAAGGCGAAGAGGATGTCAAGAAAATAAATGATGCCCTGCGTGGTTTGTTCAGCTAGCGGCTGAGAAATAAGTTAAAACGAAGGTCATATATAAAGTAGAACTGGTTTGCTAACATCTGGGCAAATCAGGCGTAATACTTGGAGTCGGTAAATGAAACAAATAGCATCGATGATGGCTGGTGTGGTTATAGAAATTCTGGTCAAACCAGGACAATCAGTTTCCGATGGAATGGATGTTGCGATGCTCGAGTCGATGAAAATGCAATTGCCTGTTCAGTCTGAAGAGTCTGGAGTCGTGAAAGAAATCAAAATTGCACCGGGCGATTTCGTAAACGAAGGCGACGTTATCATCACACTTGAATAATGTTTGAGAGTCTTCCATCAAAAGTAAAAATAGTCGAGGTCGGTCCTCGCGACGGACTGCAAAACGAACCTGAGCAAGTTGCAACTAATGACAAGGCGCAATTAATAGAAAAGATTGCTGATGCTGGTTTGAGCGAGATAGAAATTACTTCGTTTGTAAGTCCCAAGTGGATTCCTCAATTGGCTGATGCAACCGAGCTTGCAGGCATGGTTTGCAACAAATTAGCTGACAATGTAGTGACATCAGCTTTGGTGCCAAATTTGAAAGGTTACGAGCGTTTCAAAGAAACAAGCATCAAACAGGTAAATCTGTTTATGTCAGCTTCCGAGTCGCACAGCAAAAAGAACATCAACAAAACTATTGACGAAGCGCTAATTGCCTTACAAGAAGTTGCGGATGTCGCTAAAGCTGATGGCTACCGGAGCAGAGCTTATGTATCAGTTGTTTTTGAATGTCCTTACGAAGGCAAAATCAGCCCAGAGCCGGTAATAAAAATTTGCGATCGACTTCTTGCAATGAAAGTAGACGAAATTTCGCTTGGCGATACCATAGGGGCTGCTACTCCTGTGCATGTAGCGCAGGTAGTGGGTTTACTCGCTAAAAACGTGGGTCTGGAAAAGTTAGCTCTGCATTTTCACGATACCAGAGGCGGTGCGCTGGCTAATGTGCTGACTGGTCTTGAATCTGGGATCAGAATTTTCGATTCGAGTCTTGGCGGGTTGGGAGGTTGTCCCTATGCACCTGGTGCTTCGGGTAATCTGGCTACAGAAGACCTGGTATACATGCTGCATGGTATGAATGTCGATACTGGTATAGACCTCGATAGATTAGTTGAAGCAGGTAAATTCGCCCAGCAAGTTTTAAAGAAAGATTTGCCTGGACGTTTCCTTAAGGCATATATCGGAGCCGAGTGTAAGAAAAACGAAAAGGAAAAAATAGCAAAATGACAGCAGAGGTGCTTGTGGATAACGACGTATTGCTTTTGGAAATTGAAAAAGATCCGCCTATTGCCTGGCTTAAACTTAATCGTCCAGACGTGCACAATTGTCTGAATACCAAATTGCTGCAAGACATTTGCAAAGCTTGTGGAAAGCTCGAAAACGACAAAGATGTAAGAGTTGTCGTCGTAATTGGCGCCGGTGCAAAAACATTCTGTGCTGGAGCCGACCTTGCCGAGCGCAAAGGCATGACGCCTGGTCAGACCCTCGATTATTTGTCCTTGATTCAACGCACTATGTGTACGCTTGAAGCTTTGCCTCAACCAGTTATTGCCGCCATAAACGGACCTTGCTATGGTGGAGGCACCGAGCTTGCGTTGTCTTGCGATTTGCGCATAATGCTAGACTCGGCTAGTCTTGCCTTGACCGAAGTCACCCTTGGTATTATTCCTGGAGCCGGTGGAACCCAACGATTGCCACGTCTTATTGGCAAATCTAAAGCTAAAGAAGCCATTCTTACAGCTAAGCCTATCAAGGCAGAAGAAGGCAAAACACTTGGTCTTATTCACCGTTTGGTTTCTGATCCAGACAAAACATTGGAAAATGGCTATAACAAAGCTTTGATGCAAGCGGCACGTGAGTGGGCCGGCGAAATCGCAAAACTTGCACCACTCTCCCTCAAATACGCAAAACAAGCAATCGATATGGGATACGATCGAGATCTGGCTGCAGGTCTTGCTCTTGAAACCAAGAATTATTTACAACTACTAAATTCAAAAGACAGACTAGAAGGGCTGGCCGCATTTGCTGAAAAGCGCAAACCTGATTACAAGGGAGAGTAGACACAACTTGCCAAAACTGGAGATGACCGCACTTATCTTGTGTGGTGGACAGTCGAAGCGGATGGGAAGAGCGAAAGCTTTTCTGCCATATGCAGGCACGAGCATCATCGGTCATTTGGTCGAGAGTTTGGAGAAGCTTTTCGACGAGGTGCTTCTTGTTGCAAACGATCCAGAAACTTATCTCGATCTTGGACCTGATGTGGTTCGAGATATTTTGCCCAACCGTGGACCTTTGTGCGGGGTTTTGTCAGGTCTACTTACGTCAAAGCATGACAAAATTTTTGTCACTGCTTGCGACATGCCATTATTTAATCAAGAATTGATTCTAGCAATGGAAAAGGAATCAGCTGGCTTTGACATAACTGTCGTTGCTCATGAAGAACGTCTTGAGCCATTGATTGGGATTTATTCCAGAAACATAGTCAAAGAATTGGAAGAGGCTCTGTTTGCAGACCAACTCAGTCTTGCTGAATTGATTGCGAAACACTCTAATGCGCATAAGTTCTATTGCAAATACGAGGAAAGACTGGCACCAGATTTGCCACCATATTTCAACGT
>CAZFKB010000223.1:0-3153 GCA_964519785.1 uncultured Candidatus Obscuribacterales bacterium
ATCGAGTATAGCGGTCTATTTCTTTTCCAAGTTGTGTTTCAAAATGACGACGGTTGAATAGACCGGTCATTGGGTCGGTGAAAGAAGCAGTTTCTGTCTGCGCAAAAAGTTCTGCGTGCGAAATCACGACCGCGACTCTATCTGCAAGGTCGAGAACCATGAGTTCGTCCTTTTCGGGCAATTGGCGAACCTGGTCTGGAGAAATTAGACAAAGCGCTGCTTTGTATACGCCACCATAAAAGAGTGGAACTAGTGTAGCCGATGTATATGAAATTGGAGAGGTGATCCCTTTCTCTTTTAAAATGTCGTCTATCTGAGTTCGCTCAAGAAAAACAGTGGCACCAATCTTCAAGTCATTCGATAAGGCACGAATTAGAATGTCGCCAACATTCAGGTTCTCTTCTTCGTTTTGTTCGAGCCCTGCAATTGCTGCATTTTCGTCTTTCTTTTTCTTGCCTTCCTTTTTCAGGTCGGACATCGAAGCAACTTTTGATTTGCTATAAGAATCTGATTGCGAATCATAGAGTGCGCATACGCAAAGTTCGAGCTTGAAAAACTCTTGCAAGGCCTCAACCAGAGTTTCCATAATCTGGTCGGCACGCTTTAAGGCGTTTCTGATTTCGCTTGAAACTCTATTGATTAACGCGGTTCTGGCCTGGTCGGCACGAATCTGCTGAATAGCCTGGTCGGCACGAATAACGTTTGACAGGTGACCTGCAATTGTAAGACCGAGTTCTCTATCCTGTGTTCTGAATTCGGCTTTATTAGCCTGTCTTTGCCATAAGCCAATAACACCAAGTCGCGAGCCTTCCGATGTCAGCGGAAGTACCAGTGCCATATCGTGTTTGAAAAATGTGTCTGGTTTGCGGCTGTATTCAACGTTGATCATTTTCCCGCGACCGGACTTGAACACCTCGACGAAAGGATTATCCGAACTTTCCATACTTACAGACTTGAGATTGGAATCTTCGGTCTGTGGTTCCAAAATATTTTCTTCGCGATTGAACAAATAAATTTCAGAATGAGTAAAGCCCATGTGTTCGGCTACAAGTCTGATAGATTTGACGAGGGCTTCGCGTGTAGTCATACCGCGAGACTCACGAAATAGCATGGCTATCTCGTTAATCAGCTTCATCTCTTGAGCGTCCATCTCGATTCGGCTCTGGTCAGCTGCTTGCTGGAGCACGACCGATAGTAGTTCGGCAATCTTTTGCAAAACGAAAGCGTCATGAGTACTCCACTCACGCGATCCTTTACACTGTTGTAATTCTAGAAAACCAGAGATTTTTCCCCGCGATTTAAGCTGTGACATCAATCTTGCTTCGACGCCACCAAGTTCGATGAGCGAAGAAAGAGTCGGGGCGACTTTGTGCAGATTCACATCCAGTGCGGTATTTGGAATGCTGATAACACCAGAGCTGGTTTCATCTGGAAACTTAGAAACGAACTCGAGCATGATTGCTGAAGACTCGACCGATGTCAGTTTATTATCGACGAAGCAATTGTGACCATTGGTTGAATATTCGTGGGTGACTTTCAAATGTTCGCCATCGATGCGCCAGATGATACCGCGGTCGGCGCCGGCTGATTTAACAAGATTCTCGATTGCATACTGGAAAATGGGCGACAAATCAGACGAGTGGCGAAGTTTTGAAATGATGTCTGAAATTATGGCTTGAGCTGCAGGTGGAACAACAGATGGCAGTTCCTGGCTCAAACCAGTCACAGCTTTGTCCAGTTCTTGAATTAAAAGCTGGTCGCTAGATTTGGTGCGTGTCGCTGCACCCGGCTCTAGTGTGGTCAGGCGCGAAGAGGAAATACTGGCCGATGATTTAGCATGTGTGCCGCCAACACCACCGGCCGGGTGGTAATTGGGCATGCCTTGCAGCCCCATGTCCACCGCGATTGGCTGTACTTTTCCAGGTGTTGGCAAACTTTGAAATGGCGATGGCGGAACTCCCCCGATGGGTGGTGGTGAGGAGCCTGCTTGCGAAGGCGGAGCAATGCTTTGAACAGGAGAAACAGCAGTGTTTGGTGCTGGTTGGCTGTAATTATCCGCTTCTGGCAAAGCCAGGCTTTGCAGCGGGTCCAAAATAATTCCCTGCTGGGTTGGCGCTTTTACAATAGGCCAGGCTTGTCGCACCCGCTCCATATAAGGCGGTGCGCTTCCTTTGAGCCCAAGCTCCATGCGCATTTCTTCTAGTCTGTTGGACTCATTCATGTCTAAACGTTGCCATTTGGGCAAAAGTCTGACAATCGCGTCGTTTACAATGGCCGGGTCGCAAGAGCCTGTGCACTGATAGCGCTCTCCGGGTTTGGATTCGAAAGCTTGTTGCCCATAGACCACAAGACAAAGTCCGTTGCTTTCCATGAGAAAGCCCCATTCGTCGGGCGGATCAGAGCGATTTTCTGAAAAAATAGAGACGCAAAATGCATCTCTAAGAAGTTCGGTATAAGCTTTTCCGGTGGGCAGCAGACGATTCGCGTTCTGGCGGCTCCAGTAGACGAAAATTGGGCGCATCCGGCCTTCGATCGCCATCTGCTCCATTTGTCTAATAAAAGGAATGAAGCCGTCAACCGGGGGCAATACGCTCAAAGGAAGAACACCCGGTCCGGATTGCTGGACCAGCATCATTTGAAGCTGAATTCTGCTCGGTTCTACCGTCAAATTGACCCCTTGCCCTGGATCTATTTCAGTACCAAAAAAAAGACCACCAATGAGATCAAATACCCCTTTAAGTAGTGATCTAACCGATTAGAGCCTTTTGTAATGATACTTGACTGAAAATCTTTGCCTTTCGGGCACAGGTGATAACATTAAATCGCCATGAGTGCCAATAATAAGTCTCAAAATTGTCAAACTGCCGAGCAAATTTTAGGCAGTAAGATTTATGCCGAAAATGTCGAGTTCTGGAATCGTGCCTGGGGACCGGTTAAAACTGCGTACACTCAGATGCCCGACTTACCTTATATCAACCCGATGATAAGCGAGCTTGCATCGCACGCTCCAGCAAATGTGCTTGATCTGGGCTGCGGCTCAGGCTGGCTTTCTATCTTGCTTGCACGCAATGGTTTTGAAGTCACAGGTGTAGATGTTGCAGAACAAGCTATAAATCTGGCTAAAGACTGGGCTTCGCAAGAAAGTCATAGTAT
>CAZFKB010000224.1:0-3147 GCA_964519785.1 uncultured Candidatus Obscuribacterales bacterium
CATCAAAACAGTTTCTCCATCGCCTCGGAGAACCGCTTGAATAGCCCCTTCGACTTCCCTATCAAAGATTTAGCGGGCTTGGTTACATTTTCATCTACTGCATGTCCAACGTCTTCGACAGTATCGTCTAGTGCTCTAAAGAATTCATACGATCCTGGCATGCCTTCGTTCAAGGCTACTTGTGGATCAGCAAATGCCACCACTTTCTTTGGATGACGCAAATAATATTTACGCATATAATTAGACCAGATGGCAGCCGGCACCACCCCACCGGTAGCAGCTCTTGCATAAACCGGATCGTTTGCGTCATTTCCGGTCCAAATTGCTGTCACCACTTCTGGAGTCATTCCAACGAACCATAAGTCTTTTTGCTCATCAGATGTTCCAGTTTTACCTGCGACCTCTACACCTGGCAGATAAGCTCTCTTTCCTGTTCCTTCTTTTACAACGTCTATCATTGCATCGATAATTTGCAAACAAGGTTCCTGAGGCAAAACTTGCTTGCTTGCAGTTTTGAACTCCCGCATTACATGGTCATCTTTATCTACAATTTTTCGCACAAAGGAGGGAGCTATAAAATAACCACCCCGAGCAATGGTGGCATAAGCAGTCGCCATTTCCATAGGCGTCACAGCTGCAGTACCAAGGGCAAGTGATGGAGACAGATCCATCTGAGCTGTAATTCCAGCTTTCATTGCTGTCTGAGCAACATTTTGCGGACCGGCGTCAACTGCTACTTTTACTGCACACACATTGCGCGAAAATTTTAATGCGTCACGTACATTTAAAGGTCCCATGTACTGATTATCGTAATTTTTTGGTGTATAACTGCCACCACTTTTGCCATCGGATAAAGTTAAAGGTTCATCCACGATTACCGAATCGGGATTCAATGCCCCAGTAATTAGTCCTGTCAAATAAACAAATGGCTTAAAAGATGAACCAGTCGTATGTGGATTAATTGCTCTGTTCCACTGATTTTGCTCAAAATTTGCGGCACCAACTAGAGCGAAAACAGAACCGTCTTTTATGTTCATAGAAACGAGCGCGCCCTGGTTAACACCTTTTGGTGCTTTGCGTACACCCGCCCAGAGCGCTGCTTCAGCTTCGCTTTGGGCTTGCTGGTCTAGATACGTATAAATTTTTATCGGTTTTTTCCAGATTTCACCTTCACCAATTTCTTTCTTGACGATGTCTACAACGTGCAATACGTAAAAGGGAAACTTCAGTTTGCGCGGACCAGCTTTGAATTCAAGCTTGGTGTTTTGAATTGAGGCAAGCTCTTCCTGTTTTATGTAGCCACATTCTGCCATGTCGCGTAGAACTTCTTTTTGACGTTTGATGGCTTTATCCAGATTATTAGGATTACCATACGACGATGGAGCTTTGATAAGACCGGCTAAGAATGCTGCTTCTGGAATAGTTAACTTGAGAGTGGGTTTATTGAAATATGTTCGTGATGCTCGCTCAATACCGTAGGCACCACGACCAAAATAGACTTCATTTAAATAAGTCTCAAGGATTTTGTCTTTGGAATATCCGCCTTCAACATCAAGAGCCATCAGAATTTCAAGAATTTTGCGACGCATAGTTTTATCTTGAAAGCCAAAATATTTGGTTTTCATCAATTGTTGTGTGAGCGTGCTGCCACCTTGCTGCAATTCGCCTTCTTTTATATTGGTAAAAATTGCTCGACCAACGCCAAAAGGGTCGACACCAAAGTGGTGATAGAAATTTCGATCTTCAACTGCAATTAGAGCATTTCGAATATTTGGCGACATAGAAGACAAAGGTATCGGTTCGCGCTCGCCTTCTTGCTGGACAACAGTAACCAGATTGTCTTTTCTATCGTAGATAGAAATACCTTCTGCCTGAGTGGCAAGACTTGGCAGTCGCACAAATGAAATATGTAAAAGCCCCTTCAGTATGAGCAATAGGACCATGCCTGAAATTACTGCAAAGGCGCTCATGGAAAGTTTGCCAGCTCTGGTTTGCCAGGCTTTTTCAAGCCAGGGCTTTGCTTTCTCGTCCCAGAACACTTTGATTTTCAAACTTCACTTCCTTATATAAGGATATCCACTAATTGAAAACTCTATATGAGCCAAACCCAGTAGTCGATAAGCTACATGATTACTATTAAGCAATGTTAAGTAAGATAATAATTTCTCAGACATAACCAGGGTTTTACCATGCTAAGTAGAGGTCAGGCGATGTAGCCAAACGAATACAACGAACTGAGAAGTTTACCAGGAGCACGTTATGTCGATTTACTTAGGACTATTTGAATTTGAAGGACCTTTCGTTGAGCCTGACGATTTGAAAGATGAATCTGGCGTGTACGCGATTTTGCATTTCGTAGACAACGAATATAAGTTGCTGAGATGTGGTGAAAGAGAATCTCTGCGCAAATGGGCAAGCAGAGTGAAATTTGACGACATTAGGCATCGCTTGCCAGGTAAAATGCTGCTTACAGTTTATTACACAAATTTTCCAAAAGAAGCACGCAAATCAATTGCCAAGGCTATCACTGAAGAATTCAGGCAACAAGCTAGAGTTTCATACTTAATCAAACCGATTCTTCAAGCGGCTTCATAAAAGACAAAGATATAGCAGGGACTGCTAATACGCCTTTCTGGTAGACTTCGGTCAAAGGAAAGGCGTTCTTTTTTGAAATTATCAGGCTCTAGTTATGCATTCATTTCCGCGTTTTTGTTTGCAGCAGGAATGCCTGCCACAAAGCAATTGTTGCAGTATGCGTCTCCTGTGATGCTTGCTGCGATCCTTTATATAGGCTCTGGCATTGCAAGTTCGCTCATACTACTTTTCAAATCTACGGAAATTAAAAATTCATTTTCTAAAGTGGATATCGCGCGCATGCTGACTGCAATCACTCTTGGTGGCATATGCGCACCATTATTATTGATGATGGCAATGCAAGCAATTAAAGCATCGACAGTATCTTTGTTGCTTAACTTTGAAATTGTTTTTACGGCAATAATCGCCGCGCTATTTTTCAAAGAACATTTAAGCATCAGAATAATCGTTGGTCTAATAGCCGTGTTTAGCGGCGGAGTCTGTTTATCTTTCAATTCAAATCTAGAGACTTCCTGGGCATTTATATACGCTATTGCAGCAGCTTTTCTATGG
>CAZFKB010000225.1:0-3108 GCA_964519785.1 uncultured Candidatus Obscuribacterales bacterium
ACAAGCTAAAAGTTCTGGCTCGCACAAGACGACAGCTGGAGCCGACAATCAAAGCATACGACGACTACAGGCAACTCATCAAAGACCTGGAAGAGTGGCAGACCATGCTGCGCGAGACCCAGGACAAAGACGAGCGTCTTGAAATCGAAAAGCAAGTAGAAGAATTGCGCAAAAACGAAACTGAGCTCATGGAGCGGCTTAAAGTCTTGCTCTTGCCGGTCGATCCAAACGACGAAAAGAATATCATGGTTGAAATTCGAGCAGGCGCGGGCGGCGATGAAGCTTCGATATTTGCAGGCGATTTATTGCGCATGTATTCGCGTTATGCCGATAGACTCGGTTGGAAGTATGAAATTGAAAGCTTCCACGAAGGCGAATTAGGCGGCTACAAAGAAGTTATTTTTAGTGTGAAAGCAGACGGTGCTTATCGTCAGTTCAAGTTCGAATCAGGTGTTCACCGTGTTCAGCGTGTACCGCAAACTGAAGCACAAGGACGCGTTCATACATCTACTGCCACAGTTGCAGTAATGCCAGAGGCAGAAGAAGTCGAAGTCGAATTGCTCGAAACCGATCTTGAAATCAGCACTATGCGCTCGGGTGGTGCTGGTGGTCAGAACGTAAACAAAGTAGAGACTGCCGTTCGTATTGTGCATAAACCAACCGGCATCCAGGTTGCTTGCTCTGAAGAGCGCAGTCAGCTTCAAAACAAAGAGCGCGCCAAACAAATTTTGCGAAACAAGCTTTATAAAATCCAGTTAGAAGAACAACAAAAAGCTATATACGATCAACGTAAATCGCAGGTGGGAACTGGAGATCGCTCTGAAAAAATTCGCACCTATAACTACAAAGACAATCGAGTAACCGATCATCGATTGAATGAAAACTTCTCACTGCAGCAGATTCTTGAAGGCGACCTGGAAAAGGTAATCGAGGCTAACATTCTCGATGAGCAGCAAAGACGTTTGAAAGAATCTTTCGAATTCGCAAACTAGTGGCTAAAAATGCAAGCGCAAGTGGCGCTTTTAGAGAAATAGTCGAGCGACTCGTTTCATTTGGAATAGACAAATCCGAAGCGAAAATCGAAGCAGCCTTGATCATCGAACATGTTTGCGGCATTCCTTTGAAGCAGCTCCATACCTTCGATTTTGAAGTAGACGACGACATGTCCGAAAAAATAATCGGCATAATTTTGCGTCGCGAAAAACGTGAGCCTATCCAATATTGTCTTGGTAGTGCGCATTTTATGGGTCGCAAATTATTTGTATTGCCTGGTGTTTTCATCCCGCGTGTCGATACCGAAACGCTCGTGGTCGAGGCAAAAGACCTGATTTTAAAAAACAAGCTTGAATCTGGTGCGATTTTAGAAATTGGTATCGGAACCGGTGCAATCAGCACCAGTCTGCTTGCTGAATTTCCCAGGTTAAAAGCAACTGCAACCGATGTTTCTGACAGAGCATTAGAGTGCGCAGCAAAAAATGCAGCCTTGTTAAAAGTTCAGGACCGGCTCGACCTCAAACGTTCTTCTACATGGTGGGATTTGCCTGGCAGAGTCGGCTATGACCTGATAATTTCCAACCCGCCATACATTCCAATGACTCATAAATCTGAACTGGCGCCAGAAATAATCAAATTCGAACCGCACGAAGCTTTGTTTGGTGGGGGCGAAGAAGGTTTGTCCTTTTATGAAGAGATAGCCGCACTGGGGGCGGATTTAACCAGGTTCGTCGCGCTTGAAATCGGCGATTATCAAGAGAATAGCGTGCCGAATATCTTTGCTCAATCCGGATGGGTTGAAGGTTATATCGAAAAGGATCTGAATGGACTGCCAAGAGTGTTTTGCGCTAAATCTGCTAGAGATCAGGTTAAAAGCTGACTTCGAGCTGTTGTCAAAACCTTAACAACTGTTAAAATTATTAAAGAAGGCTTATTGCGAGGCATCTACATGAAAGATGGAATTCTCAAGGCAATGACTTCCGACGGGAAGATCCTGGTCGTAATAGCGACCACCACCCATCTGGTTGAAGACGCTAGAAAAAGACATGGACTTAGCTATACAGCAACAGCAGCTCTGGGCAGGGCGCTGACAGCCGGAGTTCTGCTTGCCCCGGTGCTATGCCGAGAGGGACAGGTTGCACTCAGGTTCGATGGCAACGGTCCCCTGGGAAAAGTATTCGTTGATGCTTCACCAAAAGGCACTGTCAGAGGTTATGTAGAAAATCCCCAGGTCGAGTTACCGCTTAACTCCCTGGGGAATTTTGATGTTGGGGGTGCTATTGGTCCCGACGGTACATTGCAAGTTACTCTAGATAACGGCTCAGGACGCTGCTACGTGTCCACTGTTGAGCTTGTATCGGGAGAGGTGGGTGAAGACGTCAATCGCTATTTGGTCTACTCAGACCAGGCTGGCTCGATTGTGGTGGTCGGGGCTCATTTATCTAAAAATGGAGTGGAGGCTGCCGGCGGTTTAATTGTCCGATTGTTGCCCGACCATGACGAAGAAACTATTTGTCAGATTGAAAATAACATAACCACGTTTGGCAGCTTCACGTTTTTAATGCGCCGCGGTATGGGGCTTGAAGGGATCTTAAAGCGAATATTGACAGGCTCGGACGTTCTTATGCTCACTGAAGAAAAGCCGGTGAGCTTCGCCTGTAAATGCTCTAAAGAGCGATTTACTGAGGCTTTAAAGATCTTTCCGAAATCCGAAATTTTATCTATGGCAGAAGAAGACGGACAGGCCGAAGGGCGCTGCCATTATTGCAACGAGTATTATCACATTGGAAAAGATAGATTGCTCGACCTTGCGGGCGGAGCTATCTGAAATTCTTAAACAGCGCGGGACACTTTGCCGGCTTTGAGGCAGGAAGTGCAAACTTTCATGCGCTTCACGCTTTGACCGACACGAGCTCTCACAGACTGAAGATTGGGAATCCAACGTCTTTTGTTCTGGGGGTTATAGTGCGAACGAAGGAATGAATAGTTGTAACCGGTAGTCGGTCCCTTCTCGCAAACATCACAACGCTTTGCCATAATTCTTGCCTTTTCTATCCTGATACTTCTGCTCACGACGAGAAACGTCCGATAACTACCGGGTAATTATTCCGGGCG
>CAZFKB010000226.1:0-3026 GCA_964519785.1 uncultured Candidatus Obscuribacterales bacterium
AGACAACAATTACACGACATTCCTTCTGGTCAAACGCAAAGACTAATCTCAAACCAAGAATGGCTATTCCGACTCATCCCCAAGCCGCGTTGTCAAGCAAAAGAACCAGAATATGATTCAGCTTACAGCACGATGTGTCGCAGGTACTTTTGTGGTACAAGAATAGGAAATGCAATTTCCTTCTAAAACGCACATGACAAAAACAAAAATAACAAGCACGCACCGACTTATCATCACCACATGTGGTGCTCTAGTACTTAACACGTCGATGTTAAGTGCGTTTTGCCAAACCGCCGGAACCAGCTGGTATCCTCAAAGTATAGCTTTGCCAGCCAATCACAGATATCCATGCACACTTAATCCTTTACCTAGAGACATGACCGGAATTCCGCAGTCAGAAAAACTTTATATCGACCATGCATTTTCTCTGTTATTAAAAATGCTGCAAGCCAAAATTGTTATGTTCGATACTGTTTCATGGGACAACCAACAGTATCAAAGCGCTTATTCAACTT
Organism: uncultured Candidatus Obscuribacterales bacterium; assembly: GCA_964519785.1. GTDB lineage: Bacteria > Cyanobacteriota > Vampirovibrionia > Obscuribacterales > Obscuribacteraceae > Aved-18. The sequence goes on from CAZFKB010000226.1 coordinate 516, forward strand.
ACTATACAAACACGGTTTCAGCCCGCCAAAAATTTTTACAGCTTGCGACCCCCAAAGGACTTGAAGGTTTTCGAAACGACGTCGTAAATGGCTTGGACAAACAAGTTGTTTTCTTTCAAAAAGCCGCAAAAATGCGTACCGACGGCAAATCCGCCCAGGACATAATGGCAATTCCCGAAGGGAAAATAGCATCGAGCTTGTACATCAGCGCTTGGCAGAAAATTTCCGCTCGCTATCCCAACTTGTCTACTCCTGTCAAAGACAGCATGTATCACCATCTTTGCGCGCTGGACATATTTTAAGTATCGAATTAAGTTTTTAAGTAGTTCACCGTCTGTTCATCTGTCAGGCGCATCATTAAAGTGTACGAGCCGAGATTAATCGATGTCTGAAACCACACAAATAGTTCGAACACTGCCAATATTTCCCTTACCGATAGTTATCTTCCCCGGTCACTATGTTCCGCTGCATATCTTTGAATACCAGTACAGGGCAATGATGGCGGACGTGTTGAAAACAGACAAGTGTTTTGGAATTTTACGAATCGACCCCAAAACAGGAAAACTTGCCAAAACTGGCTGCATGATTGAAATCCTGGACGTTGACCCACTTGAAGACGGGCGAATGAACATAGAGGGAGTTGGTCGCAAACGCTATGAATTGCTGAAAGTCGTACACGATGCTCCATATATTTTAGCCGAAGTCAAATTGCTCCCCGAGATTGAACCCGAACCCCAGGCGATGCTTTTGGCAGACGAGGTAAAAGAGTCACTTTTAGAAGTTATTCGGCTGTCTGGAAAGTTAAAACCACAAAGTAGCCTATTCCCCCTGCAAGAGCTTCCTGACGACCCAGCGACTCTTGCATTTTATATTCCGGCTACTTTGTATGCGTCTACCGAAGACCAGCAAAGAATTCTCGAGATGAACAGTGTAATGGAGCGACTGGAGAGCGAACTCGAATTTTGCTCAACAGCGGTGAAGTATATGGCAGCAGTAACCGCGCTGAAAGATGCGTTTGATAAATGATGCGTTTTGCACTAAAAAAAGTCCGCCAAATTGACTAAAATATAGACTCGAAAGCCGAGGAGGTCTCTTTTCATGGTCGACTTTTTTCTAAATGACGAACAGCGTCAAATTCAACAACTAGCAAATCAGTTCGCTACAAAAGAGGTCAAGCCTCGCTCAGCGCACCACGATGAAACAGGAGAATTTCCTCGTGAAATTTGTGCCAAGGCATGGGAATTGGGTCTAATGAATACTCATATTCCAGACGAGTACGGTGGCATGGGACTGGGCTCGTTTGAAGGCTGCCTCATCGCCGAAGAAATCGCCTCCGGATGCACCGGTATTGGTACTGCAATGGAAGCAAATAATCTAGCTGAAGCACCAGTCATTATCGCTGGAACAGACGAGCAAAAGAAAAGATTTTTAGTACCAATGACCGAAGAATTGAAGTTTGCAGCTTATTGCGTAACCGAGCCAGGCGCAGGATCTGATGTAGCAGGTGTTAAAACCACTGCAAAAAAAGTCGGTGACGAATACATTCTGAACGGTCAGAAAATGTGGATTACAAATGCTGGTGTTGCAGACTGGTATTATGTTCTTGCTGCCACTGATGCTAGTGCCGGTCACAGAGGCATGTCCGCATTTCTAGTAGAGCGAAATAGCGAAGGAATCAGCGTCGGCGCCAAAGAAAAAAACATGGGACAGCGTGCCAGTGACACAAGAGGCGTGACTTTCGAAGATGTAAAAGTGCCAGCAAACAATTTGCTTGGCAAAGAAGGCGACGGCTTCAAAATCTCAATGCAAGCATTCGACCATACAAGACCTCTCGTGGCATCAGCCGCAGTAGGACTGGCTCGAAGCGCCATGGAACATGCGCTAAAATATTCGCTTGAAAGACAAGCTTTTGGACAGCCAATATTCGCCAATCAAGCCATAAGCTTTATGTTAGCTGATATGGCCAAAGACATTGATGCAGCGCGTATGCTTTGCTGGCGCTCAGCCTGGCTCATAGACCAGGGCGTAAGAAATAGCAAAGAAGCTGCGATGGCTAAAGCATTTGCCGCAGATACAGCAATGCGAGTGGCAACCGATGCCGTACAGATTTTTGGTGGTTATGGCTACTCACACGAATATCCAGTGGAGAAACTGATGCGCGACGCCAAGATATTTCAGATTTACGAAGGAACCAGTCAGATTCAGCGCGTAATTATAAGCAAGCAAATAGCCGCCGAATTGAAGACGTCCTAAAGGCTTCTCTAATTTAGATAGGCTTTACAGATTCTGGTCTTTGGGACTTTTATCTTTTTTGGGTTGCTCGACCGAGCAAGAGCGACTCATTCAAGTGCTAATGCCCAGCTTGGGCAGAATCCACAACTGTAGAGCAAAATATAAAGCCACAAAGCCAATTACTATTAAAAAATCCATGTGAGGTTTCACCACCTGTTTCATCTACAAATCAGTTTAACGATTTCAACATAGACATATCAAACGGTTTCAGCTCGCTGA
>CAZFKB010000227.1:0-3025 GCA_964519785.1 uncultured Candidatus Obscuribacterales bacterium
TTAGCCAGGTTGTTTCTTTTGCCAAGCTCAAGTAGTATGCCAAGACCAGCAGCGATAGCCAGGAATAGTGGCAAGAGAATGGCATTTGCACCGTGATTCAAGAGACTCAACTCTTCGAATTTGTTATTGCTCCAAGCGCTAAATAACGAAATTGACATGACGGCACCTAAGAACAGCAAAATGGACGACATTTTGATGCGCTCCCACCCGGGTATTCCACTCCATATTGCAAGTCCTGTAATTAGTGCTGACAAGAAAACCCAATTTTGTTCTACGCCAACCTGAAACGTAATGGAGAACAAAATCAGGAGCAATGTGATTAAAATCAGTTTTGCCGTTTTCGATGTGGTGCCTTGAGATTCACTAACATGGAGATATTTTCGTTTTAACTTCCCTTCTTCCACAGCACTTCCCGATTGAAGGAAAAGATGACACTTGAAGAGTCCGTGTGCAATCAAATGAAAGAGAGCAGAGCCTACAAAGCCTGATGCGCACTGTAAGGACATAAATCCCATTTGACCTACAGTCGAATACACTAGTTTTCGTTTGACATCAGGTTGTGCCTGCATACTCAGTGTGCCTACGATGGCTGAAATCGCGGACCAAATGCCCCAGAAGAGAAGTATATTTGTGTGCTCGTTGAAAATTGGCATCATACGCCAGAACATGATGGCAGATACGTTGACTATGCCTGCGTGTAACAATCCAGAAAGTGGAGTTGGAGCATTTAGTGTGGCTAAAAGCCAACCATGAAATGGGTATAGAGCTGATTTGATTGAGAAAGAAACAATCAGTCCAAGAATTATCAAGGATGCTGGAACCGACTTGAGGTCTGAAAATTCTGTCGTTCCTGTTAATGCCACCATAGATGCTAGCGACAGGAACAATATCAAGTCGCTTGCAAGATGATAGCTGAATACAATGTTAGCCGTTTTCTTGCCATCTGGTTGTAGCCGTAATGTCAGCCAAAGACCAACTGAAAGCAAATGCCAGCAAACAAAGCTCAAGAAAATATTATCAACCAAGCAAAGAGTGGCGGATGATGTAGCTAACAGAGTTAGGAGCCTCAAAAAATCTAGTCTATAAGTTTCTGCTGCCAGATAGCGGTCGCTGAATGCAGAAACTATGAAGGCAAGAAAAGTTATGCTAAGCACCAAAAGTGGTGCAACTTGATTGCATCCGGCAATAAAGTAGCTTGAGATCGAGCCAGCTAGCGCGAAGATGAATGTTGCTAGTTGACCGAAAATTATTAAGCGCGCTGCCTGATTTTCTTTGAATCTCAAACTCAATATAGCGGCAAGTGGGGCAGATAGAATTGCAGCCAGCTCATTGGCTACGAATAACTGGTTATCCATTAAAAATTCTCCATGGGATAAAGTTACGCAGTCTCAGCTTGTTGATTAATTTCAAAGATCTCTTCTAGAGTAGCTTCAGTGATTCCAAGCGCCTTTGCCCCTTCAATCGCGCACCAGATTTCACTACGCGTGCAAGATTGATCTATGGCCGAGCGCATGGCTTCACTCAACTCTTCTATAGATTCGTTAGATAACTTTTCTTCTAGATTTTTTTCTGCCAGAGAAAATCTCTTCATGTTCAGGTCGCTGAAAACAAAATCAAGTCTTGTTCGTACAGCTGGGTTGTCGTCATAAACTACAGCTGATATCTCTTTGCCTGAATTTTCTTTGAGCGTTTCGAGAAGTTCGCAGTAAAGTGCAGAACCAAACGAGTCTCTTGAAGGAAGCGGATTTTTGATTGGGGTTATGATTGCAAGGTCGGGATCGAGCGTTCCGCCAATACGCGTCACGTCTCCTCTTTCAATTGCTCCTGCTTCAAAAATAAGTAGGTCTGTTTCAGCTGGCATCATGAGTACTTCGCCAAGACAACCATACCAGCCTAAATTACTCATGAATGCTAGATGAGTATTATATCTGGACTTCAATAACTCTCTTAGAAGAACCATAGTGACTCTTCTACCAAAGCTTCCGCTAATTCCAACTACTTTAGGATTTATTTTGCAGCGCCATGCTCGGACTAAATTTAAAAGCGCCGTTTTTGTGTCGGCAACAGTTAGCACTGTTGTGTCGCAAATATCTTTAGGAATTCTTTCGCGGCGATTGATGATGATGCCCTGTGCACCTTTTGATAACGCAATTCTTGAGTTTTCATGTGGATCTTCAAAATTTGAGGGGATAGCGACGAACCAATCACCTGGTTCTACTAAATCTGTATCCCAAATAATCTTTCCTTTAGTTTGGCTGGTGAAAGATGAGCGTATTTCTGCGTTGGTTATTACGATGATTTCATTTGCTGAAAAAGTTGCCGGCATGGTCCACCTCTTAATATGTATAAAGATTTGAATATTTGAAAATCATGATATTTATAAGTATATCCGCAACTGAATCATTGTCAAACCAGGACAATCTTAGAGACATTTGAGCTAAATGCCCGTACAAGCAGTATTTTGAGCCTTGCCAACCGTCAGGTATCGTGATACATTTTTAGATATATTAATATTTGAAAGTTTGCAAGTATAGTTTGAAGCGGAGGTTTAAATATGCCGCATAGAGTGTTGGTAGCTCAACAATTGGCAAGTTTGTTTTCGATACTTTCTCATCCACTGCGCATTCGTATATTGATGGAATTAAGAGCTGGCGAACTTTGCGTCAATTCATTACAAGAGATTTTGGGAATCAGGCAGTCTTCTGTTTCGCAGCATCTGGCCATCTTAAGATCCAACAACCTTATAAAAGAACGAAGAGATGGCAGACGTGTACTATATAGATTGTCTTCAACAAAAGTTGCTTCATGGCTGGTCGATGGGATACCACTTATAGTGCCAGACGATACTGATTCTGCCCTTTTAAAAACTGCCGTTCAAAGAGCAATGACATTATGGTCTGAAGATGAATTTATGGAAGAAGATTCAGCAAGGCGTGTTTGAAACTTGCGCACAATGCTTAGCGTTTTTTCTTCTTGGTGGGTGCTTTTTCTTCTTCACCCCATACGGTCTGGACATTTTTAATGG
>CAZFKB010000228.1:0-3019 GCA_964519785.1 uncultured Candidatus Obscuribacterales bacterium
TGGCTCTGTATAAAAGCACTCCGGCTGTTAATTTCATGAGTGAGCATCCTCCTTCTCATGACATTTTATAGCTTACAGCTTTGCAAGCAAGAGGTGACAGATAACAACGCATATGCATTGTCTATCTAAATACAAAAAATTAATCTGAGCCGCTCTCTGTCGCTTGCTCCTCTTCTTGAGCAGGAGGCGCCTGGCTCGAAGTATTTTGTGGTGCAAACATGATTGCTGCCGCTTTTTGAGCAATTTGATAAACAGGCGGTTTGCGCAAATTGGAAAGCGAAATCACCGCTGAGTTGCTCTCGGGAAAAATGATTATGCTCGATGCGACACCAGGTGTTCCGCCATTCATCGCAACCACATACTGACCGCCCATTTTTTCTTTTTTTCCTGCGCTCCAGCCGAAGGCCCATGGCGAGGGCGCCCCGGTGCTAAGCGGCGGACGAGTATACCAAAGCGTTTGATAAGCCTGTGGAGAAATTATTTGGCGCGACATCAAACCAAACACATAGCGAACCAGATCGTCAGACGTGCTTGCAAGCATTCCAGCCGAAAAGCTGACTTCTGGATTTTTGTATTCAATCTGGCGTAATGGTCCTTTGCCATTATTGTCGCCATATGCGGTGGCAACAATGCCGTACTTGTTCATAATGACTGTAGTTGCCGTATTGTTCATTTGTAGAGGGCTTAAAATCGTTTCGCGCACCACTTCAAGATAATCTCGTTTTGTCACATTGGTTATGACAGTTCCTAACAGTCGGTAACTAAAATTAGAATAGAGATATTGTGATCCTGGTTCGAATTGAAGCGGCATTTTGTCCAAGATAGGAATCTGGTTGCGCCACTCGACTTCTTGAGGCACCACTTTAGGCACTCCTGCAGTCATCGAAGCAAGTTGTCTTATTGTAAGATTTTGATACTGGGGGGATAGGTCGCGGACGTACTTTGAAAGCGGGTCTTCTAAATTAACCAGACCTTTGTCCACCAGTGAAAGAAGTGTTAATGCTGTAAACGTTTTAGTCAAAGAAGCTAGACCAAATACAGTCTGATTGGTGACAGGTTTGGTCTGGCTGACATCAGCATAACCGTATGGTTTTTGAAAAACTAATTTGCCATTTTTGATTATGGCTAAACAATACCCAGGCATATTCAACATTTGCATACGCTGTATGACCATCTGGTCGACCGTTGCAAGCTTTTGATTAAGCTCATCATTTTGAGTTTGTGCTTGTTGGTTTGAATTTGCGCTTTGAGCAAACGCAACTGTTGCAGAAAAGCCCGTCAAGCTGGCAATCAAAGCTATTGCCGCAATTTTGGAGTGAAGACGCATGCAAACACCAATTTTTAAGGAATCGGTTTATTTTAACTCACTTCAGAGCGTCGAGGTCCCACTCGCTGAATGGCGATTTGCGAATTTTAAGTAGTCTATTCATCTGGCGTTGCATCTCGAACTGCACTTTGTTGCAAAGTTCGTGACGCACGAGAGGGTCGACAGCCGACTCAACTGGATAATTGAAACAGATTGGTTCACCTACCTTAATCAACATTCGCACAGGCAAAGGAATACTGCTTACGGTAAAAGGCATAAGAGGGTGAGTGGGGGTTAGCGGCCAATAAGGCATGTGCATGAGTTTGGCTATTGGCTTCATATTTGCAAGGAGGGGATAAATCTCGTCACCACCTATGGTGGTAACAGGTACTATGCATGCACGAGTTTGAATTGCGGCTTTAACAAAGCCTGAGTCGAAGTGGCGCAATCGGTAACGTTGAGCATAGTTTTTTCCCGTGCCTCTTGGTCCTTCAGGGTAGAAGAATGTGAGTTCATCATTGCCTAATAATTTTAGGGCTGACTCATATCTTGCTGGCACTCCACCGATTCCACGCAAAAATGAACCTAATTTTTTTGGCGCAAGCAAAGTATCGTGCACTAGAATACGCACGCGCCTGGGGTGTGGATGGTAGTTCAGGACAGCTGTGGTAAACAAAAAGGCATCTATCGGCAATACACCGGAGTGATTGCCTACAAGCACCACCGGACCCTTGCTTGGAATATTTTCTATTCCGATTGCTTGAGCTTTGAACCAGTCTTCATAAAGAAATCTCGTAAAAAACTCGGTCTTCTTGAGAATATTCAAATTCCATCCGAATTCGTCTTTTGGATCATTACCGTTTTCATCGACGTTGTACAACTTTTTGAACTCGCCTTTCCAGGCGTGTTTGTTGCGTTGTTGTATAAGGGCTCTTTTCTCTAATTCGTGCATGGTAACTGAAATCATCCTGTTTTACGCTTGCTGAGAACATCGGATTCCATTTTTAGAAGTCTCATTGCATTGATTGATGTGACTTGCTGAAACTCGCTTAAACTGAGGGCTTTACGCACTTCTTTAAGTGCCTGCCACTGTTGAAACAGCGGAAAATCAGATCCAAATAAAACACGATGTGCACCCAATTTTTAACCGGGTGAAATTTTTCCATCTATAAACCTGTTCTAGTTAACTGTTTATCTACAGTTCATTTAGCACAGGGGGGTATTTTCAAGCGGATCCATTTAGGGTTTGGCACCGGCGAGTGTTTTAGTGTTGGATTCGGGACACTCTTTCATCAACTTCTTTGCTTCCAGGGCATCCTTTTGTGCCAATGCCTTTTGACCTAGAGCTTCGTGAACTTTGGACCTGTTCTCGAAACACTGCGCTTCTACCATATAAGAATAAGCCTTGTCTGTATACAAAGCACGTTCCCCGCTCAGCATCGGGATGATTTTGTCATAAAGTCCAAGTGCTTTTTTGTATTCTTTGGCATCTAGAGCCGCCTGAGCGGTCCTTCTTAGATCGACTGAGGCGAGCGGTTTATCTGGGTTTTTATAAATAGATTTGCGTGCTTCTTTCAACTTGTGAGAAAAACCCACTAAAGCCTCATAGAGCTTGGGATTTAACTCTTTTATCTTAAGTAAATCAGCCTGAGCTTTGTCCTTTTGTCCCGAGCGTGCAAGCGCCGATGAGCGTATGAAGTAAGCTTCTTCGTT
>CAZFKB010000229.1:0-411 GCA_964519785.1 uncultured Candidatus Obscuribacterales bacterium
TACTGAATATAAAATGCAGGATTGTCTTTGCTTGTTTTTTTAGCAAGCTCGAGATCAAAGTTTATAGGATTGTTTGGATTGGATTCTGCCAGATAATATCTGACTGCGTCGGCTCCAACTTCTTCTAGCACTTCGTCTAGCATAACCACGGTGCCCATTCTTTTAGACATTTTGACCGGTTTACCGTCACGATTGAGATTAACAATCTGGGTCAAGAGAACATCGAGTTTAGCAGGGTCTTCTCCAAGCGCTTTGATAACCGCTTTTAGCCCAGGAACCTGTCCGTGGTGGTCAGCGCCCCAGATATTGACCATGAGGTCGTAACCACGTTTGTATTTGTTTAAATGATAGGCCGCATCGTTTGCAAGATAAGTGGTCGCTCCACTCGATTTTTTCAAAACTCTATCGCGC
>CAZFKB010000229.1:421-3019 GCA_964519785.1 uncultured Candidatus Obscuribacterales bacterium
CAGAATCGTAGGTATAGTTGAGTTTAGACATTTGCTCAAGAGCTTCATCTACTTTGCCTTGTTTGTGCAGACTCGTTTCAGAGAACCAGGTATCGAATTTGACCCCAATGCTTGCAAGCAATTTTTCCTGGTCAGCTCGAAAATACTCTTTTACTATGTCACCAAGTTCTTCTGGAGTAGATAATTTGGATGCGTCGTACTCGCTCATCGCTTTATCTACCAGAGGCGATAGCGATTCTTCTGGATAACCATCTTCGGGATAATCAACTGAATTGCCTAGTTTTCTTTGATAACAGGCAAAAGCACTTTTGGCCAGTTTGTTAATCTGCTCACCGCAGTCGTTGATGTAAAACTCTTGCTCTGTGTGCCATCCGGCAAATGCAAGCAAATTGGCTAGGCTGGAGCCAAGAATCGCGTTTCGACCATGTCCGATGTGCAAGCCACCTGTAGGATTGGCTGAGACATATTCGATTAGAATTTTCTTGCCGTTTGGTTTGCCCTGTCCAAAACTACTGCCGGCACTTGCTATTTGATGAAGGATATTGGACAAAAACGTCTTGTCGAGCTGAAAATTGAGAAATCCAGGTTGGGCTGCTTCCACTTTCATAGAGCCACTACCGTTGGTGCCGACTTTTTGAATATAATCTTTGAGTGTTTCGGCAATTTTCATCGGAGCAAGTTTCAAATGGCGTGCAAGTTTGAGTGAAACACCGCAAGCGAAGTCGCCGTGCGATTCCATTTTCGGTTTTTCAATGAAAATAACCTCTGGACACTCGCGGCTCGATTGGAAAGTGCCTTCATCTACAGCCATTTGATAGGCTTTTTTGATTTTTCCTTCGAGCTTTTCTTTAACCATGATTTTGCTTCCAATAAATGCGTAGCCAGATTTTTTAGATTTCCTATCATAAGCCAAACTGGCAGCCAGGTCAGGATATTGAAAACTTTGTTGAAGGGTTTATCTATCTGATAGAGTAGACTTGTCTTATCTAGTCGAGGTTTTTATGTACGATTGTCCTGCCTGTCGGGTTCCATTACACGGATTTGAAGAAGTCTGTCCGTCTTGCGGTACAAAGCAGAAGGTCAGAATAACCGAAGGCGGCGGCAAACGCACAAGTGCTTTATTTGCCGGACAACAAAAGGCCAAAGGCCCAAACTATATGCCGGTCCTTGTCATTATTGTGATTGGTGGAATTCTAGTTTTCTGGCTGGCACAATCTAGCTGGGTGGGACAGGTCATGCGCCGCGGTCCGGTTCAAGAAGATCCACTTGAAAAGATCAGTCCTATGCAAGCGCGTCAGATGGTCGCTTCCAAGATAAATGAAAGTCTTACTGCAATAGGAGCCAAAGGAACTGTAACCTGGGCTCAACACGGCGGCGGAGGTCCGGCAGACATCAATTTCAATGGTCCAGTTGAAATCACAGTTGAGACCCAACTTTCAGATCCTCAGCTGCGCTTTCAAATCATGGATCCGGTTAAAGACCTGATGTATAAAGCTCAAGTTCTTTCTATCGTGGTCAAAGATACAAAGAAGAATGCCACCTGGACACGCAACGTTTCGATGCCTGCGTCATCGCAGCAGGGTGAATCTGCGCCTAGTGCGCAAGAATAAAGGACTTTTCGTTATTACTTGTGCGCACAGTTAGTTTAGTTGCTTCTCTGTAGGCTCGCTCAGGTAATTCGACTGGCAATACAAAGTTTCCCGCTCCGGCAAAGGAGAGTTTTAACTGCTGTTGGTGAAATAGCTCGTTTTTGGCATTGAACAATTGCACAAGCAGCGAATCGTTAGGTGAATTGCTGTTCTTTATTATCCAAAGAAGGTCAACTCTTTTGCCAAATGGAGTATTTATAATCCGATATCCTTCAAGCGATAAGTTTGAATCGAAATTTTTTTGAGTGAGTGTAAAAGACTTCTGATCTTTCAGCCTGGCTAATTGAAGATTGCTTAAATTTTGAATTTTATCTTGAACGAAATAAATGCTGAGGCAAAGCAAAACCAGCGATACAGCGATATTAAGGTCGAAATTTGGCAATACTTGTTTAAGCTTGACTTTTTCTTTGTTTGCGATCTGGGCAAAAAATCCACGAGCAGGAGTTTCCCACAATTTGTAACTCAAGAAACTCAAGCTGAATAATATAATGAGATAAAAACAAAAGGCTCGAAGCGAGCGCTCATGCGGCATATAGGCGTAGAAAGTTTTTATCAGAGGAAAATGCCAAAGATAAATTGCAAAACTGATTTCACCAAGCAGCACTAAATATGGTGCGCTTAAAATCTTGGATAAGTATCCGCGCTCCAGTGCAAGAACGAATATCAGTGCTGCAAAAAACACTATTACTAGTCCCGATTCTCTAAGCCAGTAAGAGCCGGCGTTAGAAATGAACGAAATGTTTTTTGCTGCATTTGCAATGGACGAAGTGTTCCAGATTGCCACAAAAACCGCCAGTAAAGCTGCTAGTTCAAGCAGAGTCGCACTGGTCGTATTTAGTTGCGATTTGATTTTCTCTTTGTTTTGTCTGAAAAAACAGCCCATATAGACACCAGTGCAAAAGTCGAAAATTCGCACTAGCGGATATACGCCAAGAAGGGCTTCAAGGCT
>CAZFKB010000230.1:0-2992 GCA_964519785.1 uncultured Candidatus Obscuribacterales bacterium
CCACGCAAAATGGGAAAACTCAACAAGAAATGGATGAATTTGCAAAACGTCGAGCTAACATAGAAAGCGTTCTAGGGAAAATGGGACCAAAACGAGCTGCTGATGGCAGAATGCGATACACTGTTCGGCTTGGTGACACGCTCAAATCCATTGCAATGAAACATCCTGGTCTTGAAGATGTTTCATCCTGGAGAGTGCTTGCTGAAATAAATAATCTGTCGACAGAAACCGATGAAAAAGACAATCCAAAAGCTGTAGTTCCTAGGGGTTCGGTTTTGATGATACCAACAAGAGCCGAAGTAGAAGAACACAAGAGGAAGATGGGACTGCGTAAAGCTATCGTTGGTCCTGGTCAAACTGCAACCACTGGTAGTGCACTTCCCGCCCTCAAGCATTGTCCTAATTGTGGTAATAAGTCGATTCATACAGCTACGATATGTGAGTGCGGAAGCGAGTTTGTAAGTGATCAACTTCCCGCTTCTTCATCACCTGCAAATACCGGTGCACCATATGTGGTGAATCCTGAAAAGCAATCTGTTTCGCAAGAGGCGACTAATAGTTTTGTCGGTGGACCACCTACCAGAAAAGAAGATCGCTTCGAACTTGCATTGAAGTCGGGTCATATCGATGGTGATCATTGGAGTGAGATTGCCAATCTTGAGCCCGAAACTAGAATTGTCAAAATGAATTCGGTTTTTGATCCCAATTTAGAATTCTCTCTTTTGCTTCTCCAGGCTTTAGTAGACGGGCGTTGGCTACCTGTTGCTGGATATGAAATGAGAGAGAACGTTGCGATTCGAATTGATTACACCGACCCTAAATCTAGAAGTTCGGTCCGAATAGATTTGCCCCCGTCTGCAGCTCAGGACTTGGCCAAAAATGACCTGATTAAAAATTGGCAGAACTATAAGCGCAAATTTGTGACTATTTTGCCTCAGCATCCTGGGACCAAAGTTAACGATTGAGGCTGGAAATGCCCACTGGCGCCGGGCTCAAAAAATTAATGTAAGTAGTAGCAAAATGTTGTCTAACTTACATCTAAATTGCTTAGATATATGTAATATAGGCAAACCCGGTGCTTGGAAACACCCCTTACCAGACCCGCGTTTTTAGCGACTCCACTATATAGGGCGCCCCGCAGCTTTCGTAGCTGTAAGTGAGCGCATGTATCCCTCGGGAAAATTTTTAGGAAAGTCTCTTATGACCGATGCAGCTGAAGAACCAGTTAAGAAGGTAAATACAGACGAAACGCCGGATGTTGCACCAGAGGCAACTGCAACTGCTCTGCAAGCTTCTATCAAGCCAGAAGACAAACCTGTAGTAGTTACAAACACATCTGAAGTGGCTCTGGCTAACACCGTTACTGAAGTAAATGGTACTGATGCTGGTTTGACAGCGAAGCTGCCGGGAAAAAAGGCAGAATTGCAAGGATTACAGATTTTTGACCCGGTCACTGGCAAGGTGGCGACTACCGCAACAGTTGATGCAGCATCCATTTTGTCTGCTCAAGGATCAGATGCATTAACTGGAAAAGACAGGGGACCCGGACAGGCTACTGACGTTTTTGGACAAATTACTGGTTCTGTGTTCAACTTTTTTTCTGGAAAACAGCGCGAAGTTAAATTGGAAGGCAATACGCGTGCAACAGCCACTTTTGATGACAAAGATCGAATAATTTCTGTAAAGGGGACTAACGCGGACGGAACCACAGTTCAGACCGATATCTCATACGACAAAGATGGGAATGTTTCCAGATTTGCTACACCAGACAAACAGTTAATCCGTACTGGCGATGGAAGATACATTACAGTCTCCAATACACCGAATGTCGAACTGAAAGATCAGTTTATTCTTGGTCCCGATGGCAAGCCCCTTCAAGTTACCGTAGATGGAAAACCGCAGCAGGTAAAAGTTGGAGAGGCTAGATACGATGCTCAAAATCGATTGATAGGGGTAGGAGACAAGTCCATTACAGGTACTCCTGTTGATGTATTGAATCGTCTTGAGATTGCAAAACTCGGGCGAAATGGTGTTTTTTCAATTACGGATCTTGATAAGGGAACGAAAATGCAGTTCGACGCACGGACTAACGTTTTCATTCTTGAGGGTACAGCTACTGATTTAACTGGTAACAGAACTGTTGATAGTCGCGTAATATCTGATTCAGGCAGAATCAATGAAGTGGTTCGCCAGAATGGCGATAGAGTAACAACTAAATACGACGAAAAAGGTTCTCTAAATTCATTAACTATTAGAGATAAAGATGGAAAGTCTCAAGAGTGGAAAAGGCTTGGTCCAAATGAGTGGCAAATTGGTGAAAATAGAGTTAGAGGAGATGTTTCGATAACCGGAGATGGTACCGTCACTATTAATGATACCGTCAACAATTTGCGCACCATAATTGGACTTGATGGCAAATCGGAAGTTCGAAAGATTGTTGGTGATACTGGAGAAGAGCGAGTCGGTTATTCAGTTAAAACAAATGATAAAGGTCAGGTTGAACAGGTCGTTTATCAAGACCGCATTTATACTGCTAACGACGGGCTAAAGTTTAATGAGCAAGGCAATCCTTATATTGATGTGCCAAGTCCTCCTGGTGAGGCAAAACAAGCTGGTGATACATCGCGTGTAACCTTCGTCTTAAAAGACGATCCTGTTACTGGAATGAAAGCTGGGACCCGCATTGAAGTCAATCCAAAAGGCACTAGTGTCTTTGATAATGGCGGAAGGCTCATGTATCGCTATCCAGAGGGCGTGCAACCTGGTCCTAACGCACAGCCAAGAGAAGCATACAAATATGCGCAACAACCTGATGGAACTTACAAGGTTGTCGAATTCAACAATGGCTCAGGAACTTTCAAACTAACAGATCAGAAGCGAGATGGACTTGATGTTTGGAAAGGAGACGGCGACAAGGAAATTGCTGGTAACATCTCTGTTCTGAATGATGGCAGTCTTAAAATTGAACGAAAAGGTCCAAAAGGACTTGAAA
>CAZFKB010000231.1:0-2983 GCA_964519785.1 uncultured Candidatus Obscuribacterales bacterium
ACCGTCAGGTTGTGTAAGGACTTTCACCTCCAGTTGTTGAGCATGCCCGGCACACGCAAAAAAAAAAAAAAAAAAGCAGGGCTTGCGCCCTGCCTATTTGAGTCTTGTTAGGCTGACTTTTTCTTTGGTTTGGACTCCTCTTTAATTTCCGCTACTTGCGCATCCTGATTAACGGCTGGTTTCTTGCCGCAAAGAGTGAAGCTCGTAAGCTTGATTACTGGCTTGGTTATCTGCATTTTTATTCCGTTTTCCTCCTTAGTGTAGGTGGTCATAGAGAGCCTGCCGGACAAAACAACTTCGCGTCCTTTGGTGATTGTTCTTTGCACCCGCTCTGCAAGTCCTTCCCAGGCATCAACATCAAACCAGAGAGTAATTGGCTCCTCTAAATTGGCAGAATACTCTTTGACTGCAATTGAAAATTTAGCCAATCTTTTGCCAGTATCGAAAACTTTGACTTTGGGATTCTGGCCTACATGTCCGACTACAAAGACTGTGTTATTCATAAGATGTCACTCCTTTTGTTGTGTTTTTACGGGCACAAAAGAGCGCGCAGGTTCTTGATTTCAAATCTGCGAAGCACCCTAAGAGGGTCGATTTGAGGTCAAGAATTGAAGTGCTACATTGGCACGAAGAAAACCGGCAAAAGGGGTAGACAGCTATGAATACATAAGTCGATGCGGTCGGGCACAAGGCAAGAATCTATCTAAATGTCAAAGTTTCGATGGCAAAATATTGCCAGCTAATTTAGACATAGCAGTCAAAAGAAAATCGACAAATAATGAGCGAGCCAATTGCTTTTATTGATGTTGATGCAACGTAGGACTTGCTTTTGATGGGTGCAAAAAACAAAATACAAGACGCTAGTTGTGATGCAAGCAGGCAATCTAGAACCAAAACCACTACAAAAAGAGAAAACGAATAAAGCAGATAATTATGCCTGAACAAAGCAAACGTGCAACACTTGCGGCAAGAGCCAGTCTAACTGGGGAAGCGTAAAAGCGGAAATATATAATGAGTCCAGGACAAAGATATTTTGTCAGCCGCACAAATACAAAATAATAGCAGGGTTCAGTTCCTGCCTTTAGATGGGGAGTGATTCTTCTACTGGACGAAAAAAATAGGGGACAACTCAAATGAGTCATCCCCCACTTTTAAATTAACATTCAATGGCTCCATTCAAGCTGAGTGACCTTCTCATTCTCTGCTTTCATATTTTCCTGAATCAATTTGTGAGCTCGTTTTCTAGCATAATGAACTCGTGATCTAACGGTCCCAATCTTCAATCCGATCATATGCGCAATTTCCTGATAGGTCAGACCTCTGGCGTAAAGAATCAGAACTTCTTGATGTTCTTCAGACAAAGAAGAAAGTATTTCAGGGATAGCATCAAGATCTTCAGGCGCTACATCATGATATCGGTCTAAATAAGTGGAATGATAAATCACGTTGTTTTCGTTGTCTCCATCACCCTCACAAACAAGACCCTCTAAATCGAAATATCGATATCGATGACTGAGTTCTCTGACTCTTCGTTTGTGGGTATCAATGACAGTACTTCTAGCCACACTATACAACCAGCCTGAACCAAATCCAGATCTAAAAGTTTTGGATCTAAGAATTTTCAGCATCGCATCTTGTAGCAAATCATCTTGGTCCTGGCTTGCATAAGCGAGGGATTTAATCAGCTTCTTCATGAGCAAAACAATCTCTTTCGTTTCCATATTCTGGTCCTCCAAGTAAGCGGCTGACTAAATTGCCGCACAGCATCGGACCTGCGGTGGCTCCCGCGGTCAAGCTCAACACTGGAAACGAAAAATCTAGAATGTCATCGAAGCTTGACGGCGGGTGGCGCCGACGCAATACGATTGAAGAAGGCACAAAGCCACATCTAAGTATCTACAGAGCCACCTGCCACCACATCCAACACCAGCACCTAAAGCCAATAACACCAACACCCAAATCTCCCCCATGCATCCAGACCAAGGCGCCGCACGCACTGCACCGCCTGCCTGAAAAACGCCGGACCTGGGCACCCGGCGTCAAGCCGCAAGGCTTGATGCTGGGTGGTCCGGCGTTAGGCTATTTGCCAGGCAGCATGTAAGGCGCCGTCTACAAAAGAAAAACTCAGATTATTTCCAGAACACAAAGAATCCAGTGCGGGTCAAATGACTGTTGCATCCAAATCCAGCAATGTCGATATATAAAACGAATAAATACCAAATAAGCCTATAGACCAATGAATTAACCTCATTGCCAATAAGGGTTCATTAATCAAATGAACCGCATCTACTAAACCAGAAGAGTAATCTAAGTGTTTCAGCTATCTGTTTTATTCAACAAAACCATCCAAAGAATTCTCTTTTATGATTACTCGCCATGCCAGCTTCAGCCAGGACTTACTAGCAACACAATATCCAGCAACTGACCTGGCAATAGCCAGGTCAGTTGCATAAAAGCAATTCCTAAGATCCTTGATTCTGCCACTTGCGCCTTATTTCTTTTATCGATTGCGGCTTGAACTTTGAATCTTTGACAATATATGTTTTCTTGGAGGTCTTATTTAACTCAATAAAATCCGAAAGAGAAAAATATCCAAGTTCCTCCTCTAGACCCAAAACCAACCCAAAGAAAAGATCCTTTCCATCAAACTCTATTGCATACCAATGCCACTTAGAAAAAACATCAAAGTAATGCACTTGCGCTTTTGGATTTCGATTATTCTCCTGCGAATAAAGCGGCGGCAAGCGCTCTCGATCTCTTTTATTCAAGAAAGAATTCTCATTGACTAGTAGCCTCTCTTTCTTCAATTCATTGTTCATATTTTCATTCTCCTTCCTTTCCAAATGCACTCAGGCTTTGCTTCGTGCGCAAGAAAAGAAAACGGCGCTGGCTCCGCCAGTCAAGCTCAAAGCTGCTAACGAAAATCCATACTCTTATCGAAGCTTGACGGGCGGTGGCGCAAGCGCAGTAGACTTGAAGAACG
>CAZFKB010000232.1:0-2895 GCA_964519785.1 uncultured Candidatus Obscuribacterales bacterium
TTGCCGACTCGGCGCTTGGTCAAGCTGTTGTGTAACCCAAGTCGCAGATGAGAGTAAGGCAACGGATGGAGCGACAGCCCTGCTTTTTTTTCTGGCTTTATCAGCCATCTGTTTTCTACAAAATCAGGGATAAACTGGGGGACGAGCTTGTTCAAAATGTAGCTACGATACCTTTTTCAGAAAGTGAGGGAAACTATCTTAACCGAACCAAGTATTTGAACTCGCGGAATTTTATCCTAGTTCGATAACGAAAGGCTCGCCATCTTAATTATTAAGCTGACGAGCCAAGGTTTCCTTGCTAAAGCCAACGCGTTTCAACTACTTATCGCTTTTGGCATTGGGCAAATCATAATCGGCATTGCCAAATGCGCCAATCAAACAGACCCAATCACCCATCTTTAGGTTGGCTCCAACGCCTTGCGCTGAGATCGGAATCAACTTCTGCTTGGGTTTAGGGCTAACAATGTTGTAGAAGAAACGGAAATGATTGAAGTCTACCGCTTCAGCGCGATTGATTACTTCTACCTGATAATTTCGTCCACCCTTGAAAACGAAATCTTCCGTGTCGTTGTTAAAGTGCAACACAGCATAGCCATCTTTGGGAATCTGCACATCCAATCCAGCCTTGGTTCCAATGGTTGGAATCTTGGTATGTGGGTTATGATTTTTCGAATCCGCAAAGAGTGCGTTCACAGCGTGAGCACAGGTGTAAAGTTCGCCGTTATTGAAGTGTAATCTGGCACGGCAACGTTTAGCATCGGCCTTGAAAGTTCCTTCTGGGTAGAGTTGTTTTTCAAAGTCAACGACTGTGTTGAATGACTGTCGTTTGTCACGTGTAGAACGCGGTGTGTAATGTGTCAATTGTTCGGCTTTGGGATAAACATCCAAAGATATGTCGCCATTGATTTCAGTGAACCCGGAATATTCGCGTTTTACGACGCCATTTTCTTTAATGACGATGTGGGGGCGGTGAACATCCTGCGGAGCCTCGTTATCAGTTGCGATCATGCCGACCATAACTCGTGACGAGTGCTTTGTAAAAAATGCACAAAGATCCTCAAAGGTGAAGTTTATTGTACTCATTTTTCCTCCAAGCGTAGTGTCGCTGTATCGGGATCGGGAGAGAATATCCACGTTGAGCATTACATTGGCTTAGTTGACATTTCCCTGACACCAGGGCGCCTAGCTAAGTGTTAAAGAAGAGATAGAATTCAGTGATTGTTTGCTAAATTGGCGCTATCATAACCGAAGAGTTGAAAAGCCGCCCAGTAATAAGGGTGACGCCTGTCCAGATCGTTTCCATAAAGAAAAGAGCATTGCGCTAAACGCAAGGAATCACTAAATCCAAGCGATTGATTTTTGTGATATTGATGAAAAGCCAGCATTAGCTCAGACGATCTTGCATCATCTATGTCCCACAGGCTTGCAATTACCGATGGCACTTTGGCAGCAAAAAAAGCCTGAGCTAACGCACCGACAGCTTGACTCTGGTTGTGGTTGCCAAGAGCAGAGCGGCAACTTGAAAGAATCACAAGTTTGGTTTGTGGAAGCTTTAGTCGGTAAATTTCAGATGCTTGAAGAGTGCTATCGAAAGTCAGCCCGCTTTTATTTTTATAATTGGGTGTTCGAGATTTCTCCTCAGCCATTAATATCGCCGACATCAATGGAATTTGTTCGTTGATTAAAGTGTGGCTTGCTATATGAATAACATCATTTTGACCAAATTTAAGTACTGTTTGACTCTCAGTAGCATTTTCCTGGCTAAAAGAAACTCCGTGTTTATAAAACTGACTTGCTTTTGCAACTTCTTCCTCTGAAGAGGGAAGTGGCGATAATCCAGGAAAGCGGCGATTGCTAAAACGAGGATTACTTATGCCTATAAATGTCTTTGTTGGGGTGGCAGCTTTTTCCTTCGCCATGTCAATTGTTTGGAGCAGCACGCTTGCGCTAGGGCTGGTTACAATTGAAAAATCTTCAACCAAATACCGTTTTTTATCCGGCGACATTAACGCAGCAAACGGAAGTTGATTAAAGCTTGCGTCAGGAATGATACAAAGTATCCGGTTGTTATCGAGTCGGTTAGTGAGCGGCGAGATCAAGTAGCCGTAGAGTTCCGACGCCAAACGATTAACATTGTTAAGTTCGGATTTCGCGCGTATGCTTAAAGCAAAATCTTGAATCAATTTCTTCAGGGAGGTCTCTGAAATATCAACACTGGTGGAAGAAAAACTGTCTTTGGCTACATGCCAAATAATCAAGTTTTTTTCAGTAACCGAGTAGGAGAGAATCTGAATATTGTTTGGGAGAGATCGTTGTATTTGTTGAAGTTTGGATGGGCGTGTATTACCAGACAAGGCTACCTCGATTCTCCCATCAATTTCTTTTGGAGAAGCCTGGTTGGTCAAGCTGTCTAGCAGATCGCGGCTTTTGACAATTTCGGCATAGTTAAAGGCTGAAACAGCGTTATGCCTAAAATTATATTGCAGGCCAACCATGGCATCATAGGCATTTTGGCTGCGTGCCATGAAGATGTTCCGCCCTTCAGCGTTTGTAATCTTGTTGCGATCATTTTCAATCAAATAAATACTCGTTTGAAGTTCAGTTTCGGCCTCAGACAATCTGTTTTGAGCTTGATATGCTGCTGCCTTGCCTTGGTGAATGGTCGACAAATATACAGAATTACTGCTTCCAACTATGGATTCCATTGCATTTTGATAGCTTGCTAAAGATTCTCCAAATGCACCAAGTGCCAACTGAATATCGCCAAGAACAGTGTAAAGGTCTGTTTGTAATAACTGGCGTGAGGTTTTATCTTTTATTAAAAGGGATTTTGATATTGCGTCTTTTAGATTCGTTATCGCCTCTTCGTTTTTTCCAAGTTTTGATAAATTGAGT
>CAZFKB010000233.1:0-2867 GCA_964519785.1 uncultured Candidatus Obscuribacterales bacterium
ATTTCGCCTGGTAGCCCTGGACGGTCCAGCTAGCGCTGTCTTTATCCCTTAGCTGGTTCTCTTCGCACCGCAGGTATACAAAAGTCGCATCCATCGAATTAGCCATTCGCCATCAGCTACCAGTAACGCTATCGCGATAACACTCAACCCTGATGGCAGGATAAAGCGTGACACAAGAAATCCCAAGAGCCTCCACCGGCGCCTCTATCCAGTGATACCGTAAACCAAATCCGGTGTGAAAATTTCTCAATCGCCCACCAGTTCACGTGCTGCAGTGATACCGCTGGTCTTAGTGTCTTGGCGTTGTGTCAGTTTTCAGAGTCTAGCCCTGTAGGTGAAGGTCGACCCGGTTCGGTCCTGGTCACTCGATGCCCCCAGACCGCCATATGTCTGGGCAAGGCCCAGTAATGCACTGTTTCCGCAGCTCCCCAAAACAAGTAAAACAAGAACGTCGGCAAGCAAATGTATGCGGCACAAGCTTTTTGGGATAGTGGCAGCGTGCATTTTTGCAATTTGCTGCCGTGGCAGCGTCATTAACGCCCAAATAGTGGGCGTTTTCAAAGCACTGGCAGTGCGCCTTTATCCTGCTACTCCGTAGCCTTTAGGCCAGCGCCGCTTGAGCTTCTTCTGTAGCTGGTGTTGTGTGTTTTGAATTTTTGGCAATTTCTTGTATTAGTATGCCACGGCTCTTCTTGCCTACCCCTTTAATACTCTGAATCTTGGGCGGCTTTCACCAGAGGGCAGGAGCGAATTTAGAAATACGTATTGCCGAAAAGTTCTTAGCGCTGGTTGTGACTTTGCGAATTATTTGGCAAAAATTGGCGAATTATTTGGCAATTTTTCCTTCTTCCGCCAAAATACGAATTACGGAAGTGCGCCCAATCCCTAGCTTTCTGGCAATTGCAGACTTATTCATGCCATCTTGATAGAGTTTCTTTATTCGTGCAGCGTGCTTTAGAGCCGTTCTTGGTCGCCCGTGTTTTTTCTTTGAATCACGAATGCCAGCTTTAATACGCTCACCGAGCATATCCCGCTCGAAATTAGAGAAGATAGAAAGCATTCCAACCATAGCTTTGCCAGCCGGAGAGCTCATATCGAAGAACTCTGTTGTGGAGACTAGAGCTACTCCAAGAGCGCTCAATTCTTCTAAAGTAGAGATGAGGTCTGCGAGGTTGCGGCCCCAGCGGTCAACCTTCCAAACAACGACAACGTCAATTTTTCGCTGACGAGCAGCCATCAATATGGTTTCTCGCTCAGGTCTGGTAGCTCTGCCGGAGGCAGTTTCTGAGATTGCCATTGAAACAGTCCAGGAACGCTGCCGGGCGAGGGCTTTCATCGCTTTCATCTGCATGGGCAAGGTATTTTGTTCTTTTGTCGAAACCCTTGCATATAGAGCAGCGCGCATGATTTATATCTTTCAGGTGTCCAAAAACTTTGTTAGAAAAACTATAACCGAAGAGCCGTGGGATGGGGCTTTTAATTTTTTGTTTTTGGGTGTCCAATAACTATAGATAATGGACGCTTCGGAGAAAATTTTTGGACCCGACAGAAATAGCGTTTGAGCGTTATCAAATTATTGAGCCTATCCTAACTCGTAAAGCCACTTTAGCAGAGATTTCGAGGCAAACAAAGAGACCGGTACGAACGCTATATAACTGGGTGGCTGCTTTTCAAGAAGACGGCTTGGATGGACTTTTACCCAAAGTCAGAAGCGATAAGGGGAAGCGTAGAGTTGCCAATGACGAGCTAAAGCAGCTCATACAGGGACTATTCTTGAGGACACCGCCTGTTTGTATCAAGACCATATTCAGGCAAGTCCTAGAAGTGTGTGAAAAGAATAACTGGCGGAAACCTAGCTATGATGTGGTTTGTGAGATTATTGCTGAGATACCAGCTCCACTCAAGACTCTAGCTCACGAGGGCCTTAAGGCTTACAAGCAGGCATTTGGACTGCTAAACCGATTTGAGGCGGACAGGCCAAATGAAATATGGCAGGCAGATCATACACCTCTGGATATCCTAATCTTCAATGAAAAGGGAGCGGCTCAGAGTCCCTGGTTGACAATCATAATTGATGACTATAGTCGTGCAATAGCTGGATATTTTCTGGGTTTTCAGCCACCATCGTCATTGCGAATTGCGCTAGCATTGCGGCAAGCAATCTGGTATAAGCAGCTCCCGGGCTGGAATATTTGCGGCATACCGGAAAAATTTTATTCTGATCAAGGTAGTGATTTTAGGTCATCGCATATTGAACAGGTGGCAATAGAGCTTGGTTTTGAGCCAATTCAAACAATACCAGAAGAGCCTCAAGGAAAGGGAAAGTGTGAGCGATTTTTCCTAACGATCAACGACATGTTTCTTTCGCGCATGCCAGGCTATAAGAAGCCGGGAAGTCCTTTGCCAGTTCCAGTACTGTCACTGTCTCAGCTTGAGGAACGATTTCAAAAATGGATGATAGAAAATTATCTGAAAGAAGTTCACTCGGAAACGAACATGCCTCCACAGGAGCGCTGGCTCTCGTTTCCGCATATTCCAAAGATGCCTGCGTCCGAGGAGAAATTAGACCTCCTTCTTCTGACGGTGGCCAAGGTTCGGTTTGTACGACGGGATGGGATTAGGTTTTCAGGGTTTCGATATTTTGATGTAAGTCTCGCCGGTTATGTCGGAGAACCGGTGGTCATCAGATACGACCCTCGCGATCTATCTACTATTCTTGTTTACAAGCAAAATGTGCTGATTTGCAAAGCTCAGTGTGCTGAGCTCGTAGGCACAAAACCCGCTCTGAAAGATGTGAGGCAGGCTCGCAATCATGAAGCGAAGGTTCAAAGGAAACTTTTGACTGGACTTCTTTCCACTGCCGATAA
>CAZFKB010000234.1:0-2857 GCA_964519785.1 uncultured Candidatus Obscuribacterales bacterium
AAAGCGTTAAAAGAGAAGAATTTAGAACTATATAAAGACCTGACTGCTAAGTCCAAAGAGAATTACTCCAAGGCAATAAGCCTTGCCCAGAATGCTCCGGCAGGCACTATCGGCTCTGCCTGGTCGCAAACTATTCAAAGTGGATTACAGCGCTCAGAACAACGAATGAAAGAGTACGAGCGCGCTTATAAAGTAGCAAAAGAAAGTATCGAGGCTTCAGTAAATTGACTTATTTAAACGCAAAAACACTAGAACATATATCGTACGGTGAATTCCAAAATAAAAAGCCGTTTCCGTGGACTAATATCCAGGATTTTCTTACTCAAGAAGCTTTTGATGAGCTTTTCGCCACTTTGCCAAACCCAAGTCAGCTAGACAATGAATTTGGTAAAACGCGTGGTTATGGTCAACAAAGCCATGATCGTTTATCTCTGCAGTATCGACCGGGCTTGAATCTTTCGCAAGCCTGGCATGAATTCATTTCGGTCTTACAAGGCGATCAATACAAACAATTCATTCGTCAAATGTACGGTTTAAAGGAAAACGAACCTGTAGTTTTGACAATGCACTGGCATTACGCGAAAAGTGGTTGTTCAGTTTCTCCACACGTTGATGCGCGCCGTAAGCTAGGATCGCATATCTTTTATTTTCATAAGGACGACGAATGGGACGAAAACTGGGGTGGACAGACTGTCGTGCTGAAAGGCAAGAAAGACATTAACCCTCACTCCGCTCCAGGTTTTGATGATTTCATCGATGTCGCTCAATCAAAGATTACGAACAATAGCAGCTTTATGTTTCATCGTACCGACGACTCATGGCACGGTGTTAAGCCGCTCTTGTGTCCTGAAGATCGCTTGCGCAAAGTCTTTATTGTTGTAATAAACCGACTGACCTTTCAAGTCCGCTGGCGTGCTATGCGCGGCAAGGACGCTGATGGATACCGTCTTGTAAGAAACTAACCTTCTTCTTTCGATTCGGTTTTGGCTTCTTCTTTTTCAGTCTTTTGAAAGACGAATGTGAATTGAAGTTTTTTAGGAAGTTTCATCGATTCTGGAGGCGCGCCAAACGGAGCGCTTCGTGTAATTGCATCGAGACCACTTTGATCGAGTTCTTCCGATTCGGTCGATTTGACTACTTTCAGTCCAGAAACCTTTCCTTCTTCTTCTACGATTAAAGAAACAGTAAGCTCTTTGCGGTCTTCGATATCTGGTTTTGGCCAGTTCTTTTTGATTTTGCGTGAAAGGTTGGCTACATAACGCAGCTCTTCTGAACTCATTCTGCTTGCAGCGGGCTTATCGCTGGAGCTTGCCTCTTTTGTATCAGAACTGTCAGGCTCTGTGGCGGCATCTTCTGCATAGGCAGGAAAAGTACAAGCGCCTGCCATTATAAGTGCGATTCCAAACGCCTTTTTCATTTTTTGTAGACTCCATAAAAGAACGGCTGCAGTTCGAGCTTTACAGTAGCACAGATGGAACTCTCATTTTTCCAGTCTATCATTCAAATTTGGGCATATGATTTAATTTTTGCTGCTATTATTGGCGGAGCAGTACTTATAAGCGCATTTATCACGGGAATCAAATAGTGAGTCAGACTAAAACAACACTAAATAAATTACTTTTCGAGCCTTATAAGCTGAAAAACCTGACTTTACCCAATCGAATAGTGATGGCGCCTATGACCAGACGTCAGTCGCCAAACGGTGTTCCTGGAGAGAATGTCGCAGAGTATTATGCAAAACGTGCTTTAGGGAAAACCGGATTAATCATAAGCGAAGGGACTTTTGTCGATGATCCAGCTTCTGGCTGCATCTGGGATTCCATGGTGCCGCGCTTTTATGGCGAAGATGCGTTGAGTGGGTGGAAAAACGTTATAAGCAAAGTTCATGAAGCAGGCGGAATAATGTTTCCCCAGCTATGGCATCTGGGCATTAAGCCAGATTCGGATGGAAATAATCCGAAGGTAGAAGACGCGTGTGGACCGTCATCTATATCTACCGATGGAACCAAAATTGGTGAGGAACCAACACAAAAGCGTCTAGAAGAGTCGATCGAAGCTTATGTGCGAACAGCCAGGAGTGTGAAAGAACTCGGTTTTGACGGGCTTGAATTGCATGGTGCGCACGGATATTTCTTAGATCAATTTTTCTGGGAGAAAACAAATAAGCGTACAGACAAATACGGTGGCAAAACTATAGGTGAGCGCGCCCGATTTGTAGCCGATGTAATTAAGGCTGTTCGCAATGAAGTTGGTCTTGATTTTCCTGTTGTGCTGCGAATCTCTCAATGGAAGCTTAATGCATACGAGGCTCGCAATGCCAATAACCCTGACGAACTCGAAAAGTGGGTGACACCACTGGCGGAGGCGGGTGTGGATATGTTCCACTGCTCCACGCGCAGATTCTGGAAGCCAGAATTTGAAGGAAGCAATTTAAATCTTGCTGGCTGGGTCAAAAAGATAACTGGCATCCCCACTATTACAGTAGGTTCGGTGACCATGAATAAAGAGTTCGGAAGTAAAGACGAGCTTCATCCAGAAAACACGATTACTTTTCACGATCTCGAAGAAAGATTGGAGCGAAATGAATTTGACCTGGTGGCAGTTGGCAGAGCAATCATAAGTAATCCAAATTGGGCTGATTTGGTAGAGCAAAACAAACTCAGCGAGCTGAAACCGTTTGATATGTCTATGTTGAAATCGTTAAACTGATTTGCTATATGCGCATATCTATTTTCGAATAGATATAACAATTGCGCGCACGCTTTCATTTTTCATTTCTGATTGCTTGACTAGTAAATTACTGAATTCATGCCTTTTTTCTTTGGTGCAGCCCAGTTCAAACCAGAATAAAGCACTT
>CAZFKB010000235.1:0-2835 GCA_964519785.1 uncultured Candidatus Obscuribacterales bacterium
GCGTAAACGCAAATCTCGAAAGCCACAGCGGCAACCAGAGCCGGTGACGGCGCCACAGAAACAAAGACGAGCAAGTAGAAAAAGAAAATGCCGACCAATGCGTATCCGAGAAGATCTCGGAAATCAGATGACAAACAAAAGTCGAGTGCTTTTCTCAAGCGCCGTTTCTCAGCAGCGAAAACCATTAAAATGAGCCTAACATCACTATTTCGATAGTCAAGAAAGTCAGTGGTAATTCCACGGTGATGTTTTATGTCGGGTGATACTTGCTACTTGAGATAGTATCAAGCGGTAACCTGACATATTCATATAGCTCGGGGCAGGGCGGTGCGAAGCGCCGCCCTGTCTTTAATGTCAGGCTTTTTGAAAGTGTGCGTTTAAAGCAGACTGCGCAGAACGGCTCCTCATGCGCAATTTCTTATTTTCAAACAGAATCAAAGATTTGAAATGACCTGCGGATTCGCTCAGAATGAAGTTTACCAAGACAACAAACAAACAAAAACGAGGTCAAGTCGTGGTCAAGTCTAGAGCATATGTGCCAGCAGCTCAAGTTGAGTTTGGCAGAGTGAGCAAAAAGTTAGTCATCGGCCGTTTTGATGGTGGAGACATCAGCGGAAACGGTGGTTTGATGCTTCTTTCAAAGCTTGCTAAGAAGACAGGACTGATTGAAAGATTTGCGAAATGCCTGACGGACAGACGGTCTCAGCATTTGGTTGATTATTCACTCGAAGACCTTTGCCTACAACGGGTTTTGCAAATTTCTTGTGGCTATGAAGACACGAATGATGTAGCGCATTTAAAGAGTGATCCCATGTTCAAACTGGCTCTCGCTCACTCTCCGACATCCGAGAGAGGTTTGTCTTCTCAATCAACAACTTCACGCTTTGAAAATTCAATGAGTTCGAAGAGCCTATACAGAGCAGCTGTTTCAATGGTTGATAGTTACATTGCAAGCAAAAGCAAAGCGCCAAAGCGGATCTACCTTGACTTTGATGGCAGCTATATCGAAGCGCATGGATACCAGCAACTGACGCTATTGCGTGGATACTATGACGCCAGAATTTACTTCCCACTCTTCGTGTTTGATCAAGACGGAGAGCTTCTTACGGCACTACTCAGACCAGGAAATTATGGCGACATCAGGCTTGCATTGGCGGTGCTAAAACGGCTTGTGATGAGATTAAGAGCCGCATGGCCTGGAGTGGAGCTTGTCTTTCGCGGAGATGGGGCATTCCAAAGTGCGGAGCTATTTGATTGGTGTGAAGACAATGATGTCTACTACATCACAAACTATCGTGGAAACAGTGCACTGAAAATTGAAGCGGCTGAATTTGTTAGCAAAGCGTCCAAAACGTTCAAGGAAAAGCACGGTGCCCAGAGGTTTGTCAGCCATGATGCGAAAAAGAAAAGACTTGAAGAAGACTTGCGAATTCAGTCTCTTCCGAAGGAAAAGCGATATACAGAAGTCGCGCAGCAAGCCGAGAGACGAGTACGCGTCTATGGAGAGTTTGAGTACAGAAGTGGTTCAACGAAAAGCAGAGAACGGCGATTCGTCTGCGCTGCCGACGTTTCTGATACTGGAGTGGAAAGAAAATTCATTGCTACCAATTTGCCAGGAAGCCCCGAAGAACTAACAGAACTGTACTCGCAGCGCGGTAGAGCGGAACTGTTCATCAAAGAGATGAAGGCACTAAAATGCACAAGAATGAGTTGTCGTGAGTTTTTCGCCAATCAATTTCGGCTGCTTTTATTTGGATTGTCTTACACTTTACTACGACGACTCGCAGGTTTGCTGCCAAAAATTTCTGTTCATACTTCGATGAAAACGATTCGTGAAAACTGGCTAAAAATCCCAGTTCAGGTGAAAGAAACAGACAGGAACATCTGGCTTAGATGGACCTCCTCATTTAAAAATCAATCGGCCTTTTTTCGAACGTGCGAAAAAATCTGAGCGTTTTAAACTAAGTCTTCGAACTCAAAACCCAGTAACGATGCCTGCGGCATCGCTACTGGGCTGCAGTCGTTTGCGGTTCCGCAAAGCCGAAAGCCCACTCCGACTCAAAAAGGCAAAGTTGAGGTGGCAAAACTGAAGTAGCAACATCTTGAGATGCAAATCTGTGCAGTTTCTTCACCGCTTTACTATATGTATGAATACAAGAGGTCCAAAATAGATAGCGGTCGGAGCGATCCGCTCGCGGTCTGGAAAAACGACCAACGCTGGAAGCGGCAGAATTACCTCATTACCCTTAACGGCGAGCGACGATAAAGTCTGCTGCGAGTAAAGAGAAACTTGGTAATTCTGCCGCTATCCAATTAGTTGGCTGGTTCCAACTCAACTGACGAGGCGAACGAATTGCCCCTGCAGCGCCCGACTGACGTTGTTGCGCTGGTAGAGCAGCGGCCCGTTTGTCGGTCTCGACACAATCTTTCTGGCGTACGAGGGGAACGGCACCAACCAGCGAGTCAGAGCCACTGATGATGCGCCGGACTGAGCAAGGCTCAGCGTTGTTTCGATCAGGCGCGCGAACAGCAGCGAACTTGCACTCAGCCCGACCATGCTCTGAAAAATCTGAGCGTCAAGCGATGTCCAACTCAGCGAGATATACTCGCGCACATCGGGCGGCAGCACGCCTTTGACCGCCGTCAGCCACAGCGAGCGGAAAGGCGTCAACGGCCCGCTCATCAGACTCGCGTTCGTCTGCATTGCCACTTTGCGATGAGCCGGCGTAATGGACAGCCGCACGTGAGGATCGAGATCAACGGTCCCGAAGGTGGCGTACATGCTATCCATGTAGTTCGCCAATTGCCGGTACGTCGCAAATTGGAACGGCTCAG
>CAZFKB010000236.1:0-2783 GCA_964519785.1 uncultured Candidatus Obscuribacterales bacterium
ATATTACAAGTCAGAGGTCTCAAGCGGGTTCCTGAACCACCAGCCATTATCACCCCTTTCATCGCAATCCTCCTTATTTTTTAAATTACTTCTTGGCTGCTAAAAGCGCATCTTGCTTCGAATCAGCAAAAACCTTTTCATAGGTTTCCTGAGTCTTTTTCGTGATCATTTTCCAGTTATAAACTTCTTCGACTGCTTTGGTAGCAGTGTGAATCAAATGATGAGCAAGTCCAGGATCGCGGAGCACCTGCAAGATGCCCCAGGCAAGACTGTCTGAATTGCCTGCGTAGGTAGTGATACCATTTTGTCCGTGTTCGACGAAATCACGCAAACCACCAACATCTGACACCACCACTGGTGTACCTGCTGCCATTCCCTCTAGTGCGACTATACCAAAAGGCTCATATAGACTTGGTATCGCCACAGCGTCTGAGATCTGATAAAGCTTGAGCAAATCAGAGTCTGCAACATAGCCAAGAAATCGAACATTTTGTGTGATGCCTGAATAAGCTGCTTGAGCCTTTAGCGTTTCCATGAAATATCCGGTTCCCACAATCAAAAATTGTGTTTCCGGATACTGATGAATCACTTTTGGTGCCGCATCAATCAAGACTTGAACGCCTTTCTCATTGACAAGACGTCCAACATACAAAACAATTTTCTGACTTTCTCCAGCAAAACTCTGACGAAAAGCGCGTTTTTCATTCTCTGGAAAATCTATTCGGAAATTTTCAGGTGTAACACCATTTGGTATCACATCCATTTTGTCCATGGGCAAATCAAAAGAACCGCGCAATTCGTCAACCATATGGTGGCTATTCACAATTACTCTATAAGACTCATAGGTCAAGCGCCATTCCATCTGATGGACATAACGTTGCAAACTGGTGTGGATGCCACCCATTCTTCCTTGTTCGGTAGCATGGATAGTGGTTACTAGTGGTGTGTCGAAAGCGGTCTTTAAAACCCATGCAGCGTCTGTAACCATCCAGTCATGCGCATGGATAACATCAAATTTTTGTTCGTTAAATAAAGGAATGGCATATTGAAGAAATCCAAAATTAAGCTTACTAACCCAGGTCAAGAAGTCAGGTGAATTGTCGGTTTGAGTTTTGACCCTGTGAACTTTTACTTTTCCGTCAAGTTCAAATTCTGGTGTAGCCGGGTGATCAGCAGTAATTACATGGACATCAAGACCAAGCTCTGCCAATTCGTGCGACAAAGCCCAAACGACTCTCGCTAACCCGCCAATAATGCGAGGTGGGTATTCCCAGGCAAGCATAAGTACTCTTTTCACTTTTTGGGATGCCAACTTAATCCAAGACCTCCATTTACTTTTTTATTCCACGCTCATTCAACACTTAGAGGTCTTGCCATCAAAGACATTATTGTGTCTCTAGCGGTGACAGCCCCCTTCATTGTGGCTTGAACTTGCTCTGCTATGGGCAGCTCTATGCCCATATTTTTTGAAAGTTCACAAACGGCGTAAGTGGTTTCCACTCCTTCTGCCGTTGCTTTCACTATCTCCAACGCCTCGCTTACAGACTTTCCGGCGGCCAATTGCACTCCTATATTGTAGTTGCGCGAAAGTGGGCTCTGACAAGTGGCAAAGAGGTCACCCATTCCAGACAAGCCCCATAAAGTAGACGATTTTGCACCCATTGCTTTTGAAAGCCTGACCATTTCAGCAAGACCTCTGGTTAAAAGAGCTGATTTTGCATTTACGCCAAGATTTAATCCATCCGAAATTCCAGCTGCAATCGCGATGATATTTTTTAGCGTTCCACCAAGCTCGACCCCAATCAAATCGTCGCTAGAGTATACGCGAAATGTAGGACAACTAAGAGCTTTCTGTAATCCTTTAGCAACTGCTAGATCTTCGCAGGCAAGAACTGCTGCAGCCGGCTTGCCAGATGCAATTTGATTTGCCAGATTAGGACCAGAGAAAGCACATACTGGCTGATTCAAATCACCTGATGCCTGGCGTAGTACTTCAGACATTCGACAAAGACTTCCTCGCTCGAGCCCCTTGGCGACGCTGACGACAGGAGTTTTTAAATCTGCTTTGCTCAAAATAGGCGCAATTTTCAGCATCATTTCACGCATAGACTGTGAATTGCATGCCATTACTATAATCTCGGCGCTGAGAAGCGCTGTTTCTAAGTCTGTATGCACACTCACTGAATCTGCAAGCGAAAGCTCGCATGGAGTCTTTAATTTGCGCGAACTCATTATTTGCTCGCCCTTAAGCCTATCGTGGGACCAGAGAGCTATTTTTGATTTATGCTGTCCCAAAAGCCAAGCCAGAGTTCCTCCCCAGGCACCTGCGGAGATGACACAAATAGCTTTGTCTTGCAAATTGCTCATTTACTAACTTGCATGCTTTTACTTTCGCCGTACCCTACCACACAATTGCGTCCTTGCGCTTTTGCTTCAGCAAGAGAAGAGTACGCCGCGCTGACCCATTTTTCAAGGTTCATCGAGCTTGTATCAAGCTTGGCTACTCCCGCTGAACAGGTGGCATAAAAGCCTGAATACGAAAGGGTAGAATGCTGCATTTGAGAAAAATCGTCAATTAATCGACCAGCAAGCATCACTGCTTCTTTCTCGTCGATTCCTTCTGCCACTATACCGAATTCGTCACTTTGAATTCGGCCAATAATGTCAGACTGTCTAAGCCTTTTGCGCAGCATGAGTGACATGGCTTGAATCACTTTGTCACCACCTGGAAATCCATGACGTTCATTTATGGCTTTTAAATTATCAAGGTCCAGAACAATAAT
>CAZFKB010000237.1:0-2770 GCA_964519785.1 uncultured Candidatus Obscuribacterales bacterium
GAGAAGAAAAAGCAGACATGGCATCACCAGATACCAGTCCGGATTGCGACGCACCAGTTTCCATTGGCGCTTGCATTTGCACCGAACGATTAACACCACCATTTAGATAGGTGTTCCATTGTCCTGAATCAGCCAAGGCTGGCGCCAGTTGCGACAACGCGATAGTAAAGCCAAGGGCAGCAAAAGTCAGATTCGTAAGTTTATTTGTGCGCATATACTTCTTCGTCCTTGTTTTTAATATAGAACGAATTTCCCCAAGCGATGACCAGAGCACAAATTTACTGACTGCGTTTGACTAATTGCACAATAGTTTGACTCAGACCATTTTTGTTGACAATTTCAAATGGTTGTACTTCCACCGGAATATTTGGATTGGTAGTCGCCGAAAACACTGAAGTGAACGCCGTGTTGCTTACCATATTCAAGAATGTCACTGAAATTTCGTTTGGTCCACTCAGCTGTGACGCAGCAGTACCAATAGGAATATAACCTACTGGCGGCAAACAATCGCTGATGATTATTACTTTTAATTTTTTATTGCTTCCGGCGGCTTTTCGCTTGAAGTGCGCCGTAAAAACGGCATTTAAGGCAGGATCTAGCTTGGTACCACCGGCTGGATAATTGTTTGCAAAAACCGACTTAACTGCATTGAAATCAACTTCTGGAAATATCTTCAAATCACTATTAAACAACAATAAATCTATTCCCTTGATAGAAGATGCGGTGGTGCGCTCAGTAAAGCCAAGCAACTGTTTACGACACCAGTCCCAACGACTTATGTTATCTGGTATTACCTTCTCTTTCATAGAGCTTGAAGTGTCGATTAGAATTGCAATGTCATTTTTTGATAATTCTTGAAGTTCTTCGCTGTTAAATCGCTTGCCAGTCGAAACTCCACCAGCTAATGGCGTTGATTTTGGCACTGTTGTAAAAACGCCTGCGTCTATCAATCCGACTGGTTTTGTCATGGACGTCGAGGCAGAAGCCGAAAATGCTGACATAGCGTCGCCCGAGATGAGCCCTTGCTGGACCTGTGGCTGCGGTTGCGATTGTTGCTGCGTCTGAGATTGAGTATTTCTTTGAATTCTTGAAGTCGAAGCCTGACCATTTAAAACTTTGGCCGAAATCGGCGATATGCCACAACTTGAAATTGTGAATGCAACGGCTAGGGCCAGTCGACTAAGTCTAAACAAATTCATTACCGCCTCCTTTGAGCAGCATTCAAAATCGCTTGCGACAAGCCTTGTGTACTGACGATGTAAAACGGCTCTACATCAACGATGTCTTGCAAGGCACCATCACGCATCAAATGATTATCGAAATAAGTGAGGGCGCTCGCTCCATCACGTTCGTTTCCGATTTGTATGAAGCTGACTGTAATTTCGTCCGGTCTTTGCATACGCTGCGTGGCACGTGCAATGACCGCGGCTACCTGACCTTTGTCACTTGGCTCTCCGTCCGAAATGACCTCCACAATGAGTTTCTTTGTATTTCCCAGCTGATCACGTTTGCGAAAATGCTCATTGAATACAGCTTCAAGCGGTTCTGACATTTGAGTGCCACCACTTGGTCTATTGCTCGTAAAAACGTTTCTTACTGCATTGAAATTGACATTAGGAAAGGCTTGATACTCAGACGAAAACAATAGAACATCTATTCCTTGCCTGAAAACAGAAGCTGTTTGACGCGTAAAACCAAGCATCTGATCGCGACACCAGTCCCAACGAGTCATACCCCCAGGACAGTCTGAAGTGCTCATAGAGCCGGATTTATCAATTACTATAGCAATGTCGTAACTTCCTAAAACTGCCAATTCTTGCCTCGTTAATTGACGACCACCATAAGCAGAACCCACTAGACTTGAAGGATGCGGCGTATATGATGTTCCCGTTTGCGCCCTAAACGAATTAACAGGAATTCGAGGTATTGCAGTGCGCGATACTGTGCTGCCTAGAAAACTAGCAACACCAAGCCCGACTTCTAAGGCTTTTCTTGCGTCGAGTGCAGAGAAGCCTTGCTTTTGAGCTGGAGCGGAAGATTGACTGATTTGAGCTTGCTGCGTGACTTTTGTGGGAGTAGCGAACTGCTGTGTTTGCACGAGTGGTGCTGATTGAACAGGCATTTGAACAGGCGCTGGGCTAGAATTAAAGACTGACATAGTATCATTTGAAATGAGCCCTCCGCCTTGTTCGGTAGTTTGAGTGGTGGATTGGATGGGTCTTCTTTCACCCATTCGAGATTGGCTTACCACGCCATTTAAAACTTTTGTGGTCTCAGTAAAAGGTGCCTGGCTACGTCTTAATCTGGTTGGTGCTACGGGAATTGAATCATCGGCTAAAACAGGTGTGATGCCGCTATTCAAAAGCAATAAAGTACTGAGTACCAAATTACATTTTGATTTCTTAAGTGTAGTCATTTTCGTGGTGCTCCGAAAAATCCCGTAGGGCTAATGACGACACGCTCCAAGGGATGTTTCTTTACGACATGCCACAGTAAAAGAATTTAAGTTACGAATCGAGAGTTAGTCAGAAGACAAAAACACCTTCAAGCGGTCACCTTACTATAACCAATAGTAAAACAAAAACAAGAAAAAGAAGAGTGGGGAAATGGCGATCACTCGCCATTCCCCAAACTTCTTCAGTTGTTCGCTCTTCTTGCCGACTTTTACTTGTCGGTCTCCTCCTTCTTGCGGAAGGAGTTGAAGCCGATGGTCTTCAGCCGATTGGCGATGGTTGCGAACTTACTCGCCGGCGCTGCCAGCTCATAATGC
>CAZFKB010000238.1:0-2763 GCA_964519785.1 uncultured Candidatus Obscuribacterales bacterium
GAGATGGCGCATTGCCCGTTCTCGAATTTTCCCGTTGGTGCAGCGCTTGTCGCTCGAAATGCAATTGGCGAAGAGAGATTGTTCGGTGGCAATAATATCGAAATTTCCAATTGGGGAGGCTCTTTATGCGCCGAAAGAGTTGCTGCATTTAAAGCTGTTTCGGAAGGTTTTAAAACCATTATTTGTACCGCTGTGGTTTGCTCTAGTAAACCAAGTGGCTCACCATGCGGGTTTTGTCGTCAAGTCTTGAGAGATTTCGGCAAAGATTCAACTATCATTACTGTTCTCGACAGGGAAAATACTGTTCGAAAATGGCAGATGGAGGAACTTTTGCCTGATTCTTTCGGACCAGAATCGCTCTAACACTCACAAGCAAAAGGAGATAATCATGGGGTTCTTTATGCAACCCTGGGTTTTGATTGTCCTTGCGCTTTGCGCCACGGTTTTTGTGGTCAAATGGCGCCGGGGTAAAATCAAAGACAAGGCTCAACTTGACTCGGTTCAAGTCGCTGTTCCCAAAACGACTTATCGCTGCAGGTCTTGTCCTCAGCATTTCGAGCCTCCGCATTTGTTTTATGTCTGTCCGGTCTGTCGAAGCCCGGTCGATAAGTACGAAAATGGTGTGGTTGTGGATGAAGTCAATCCAGCTTTTCCTAAGGCTCCGCCAGCTTCTCTTCATGGAGCCTTGCCTTTCATAAGGCAGGAAGGAAATGAGAACGCCGACAAAGCTAATAAGAAGGCTGGTAAAGGCGTCCAGAAGCGCGCGATTGGTGCTCCCAATGATAATGTGGTAGCTATCAATACCGGGGCGCTGGATAGCCTTCAAAGGACCTGCTGGCTCGTTATAACGGCTGAATCGAGCAGCCTCGCGCAGACGCTTGCCGACCAGTCACCCAATTTCCGCGTTCTTTATCGAAAGTCGCCCAAGCGGCTTACGAAGAATCGTTGGTTGGTTTGGGGGAAAGCGCGGTCTGCGGCGTGAA
Organism: uncultured Candidatus Obscuribacterales bacterium; assembly: GCA_964519785.1. GTDB lineage: Bacteria > Cyanobacteriota > Vampirovibrionia > Obscuribacterales > Obscuribacteraceae > Aved-18. The sequence continues at coordinate 984 of CAZFKB010000238.1, forward strand.
CTTGAGAACATGCGGGCACATGGAGTGGTTTCAATAACCGTTCCATGTGTCCCGTCTGTTTTTTGTTTTTAGCCGCGCCAGACTCAGTCCAGTGTTTTATTTCTAAATCGTAGACTTACTATATTGTTTAGTTGAATGGATTGCTAAAAGAAAGGGAAAGCATGACGAAGGATGAGGAAAACCCCGTCGCATCGCCATGCTTCCCAAGAATTCAAGGCTTACTTGCTTCTTCCATAGCTCGTTCGAACTGTTTATCGCCTGCACCACGCTGCCGAACAACGATATGTGGATCGATACCTTGGCGATGCATTGAAACTCCTCCCGGCAAGAACTCGAACGAGGTTATCGAGATGCCGCGGCCAAAGATAATTTCGTAGACCGATTGACCGACGTCTTTGCCGTAACTTTTGACGCCAATCAAATGAGCGCGACTGTTCACTTTGCTTGCTCCGGCAAGAATTTCAGAAGCGCTTGCACTCTCGTCATCAACGAGCAGAATCACTTTGACGCTCGCATTGAGAGCAAGCAAAAATTCATCTGTTCTGGCAACCACCTCGGTATTTGTTATCACGCCATCGATTGAGGTGATGGTATGAAATTCGCTAGGCGTGAATTTGAAAGTAGTCTCGACTTGCTTATCTGCGTTTCGCTCGCGAGTAACAAGCGCGGTGCCACTGTCGTGAATCTGAGCAAAGATTGAAAGTGCTGCTTCCAGGCGTCCGCCTGAATTGCCGCGTAAGTCCAGAATCAAGGTTTTATAGTTGTTCGCTTGTATCAAAGCCTGTCGCATCTCAGTCTCGACGAGTTCGGACATGAAATCGATTTGCTTGATATAGGCAACGTCTTGATTCACTTCCAGAAATTTGACCACAGGTGTAACAACAAGTTCGCGAGTCAGATGAAGCTGATGAACAGCATCTTTACGCTTTACTGTAAGACGAACTTTTGTACCCTTGATCGACCCGTTGATGTTATCAATCACATCTTGAGCCACTTGTCCGCGGACAGATTTGCCCTGGACAAATAGGATGATGTCACCTTTTTGAAGTCCGGCTTTTGCAGCTGGTGAAGCTGGCGCTGGGTCATAGGCCACTACCAATTGACGCTCTAAGTTCAATTCGTAGCGATTAGTCATGCCACCGCCAGTGGTTTTATTTCTTACTTCAAAAATGGCTCCGATGCCAGCCAAAATTCCTTGCGACTCTTCGACTTCTGTCTGCCACTGGGAGCTGGTGAAGTAATTGTCGTGCTTGTGCTTCAAACTTTCGAGCATGCGCACGATGGCTAAATCAGCGTTTCCTGGTTTTCTGAGCCATTGATCGCTGTAGCGATGTTCCCAAAACTTGACCCATTTGTTTCTAGCGCTTCCAGAAAGCAAGGCGAGATGGTTATCGCGAATATGTTCGAAGGCATTCTGATAAAGGAGCTTGCCGTCGAAACGCTGTGTTGCTTGCGCTTGAATCGGGCTTGAGACGCTTGAGGGCGATTGAGCTTGGACAGGAAGTGTCGAAACTTCTGTTGCCAGAAAGAAGCTTAAGAGGAGTAAGAAGCAGCCTATAAGGCGCTTCATGACGCACTCCGTGTGTTAGGCGACTCGACCTTTTGGCGGTGGTGCTAATAACGAACACCAAATGTAGTGTCGGAGTCGGGCGCGGTTGTGTTAGTGCTTGCTTTAGAGAGTAACGAGTAAGAGAAAAGAAAAATCCTGATAACTATTCATGATTAGCTGCATGGGAAACAATATTGGAAACCTGATCATGAGCTCAAAACATCTGGTGCA
>CAZFKB010000239.1:0-2517 GCA_964519785.1 uncultured Candidatus Obscuribacterales bacterium
CGCGATCGATTCGACTCTGAGCTCAAAACTGCTGAAAGAATCAAGCGATCCAAAAGTCGAAGCTCAAAAAGCGGCGAAATCCCCCCAGGAAATCTCCAAATTCCTCCAGAATCTGGGACTTAAAGCACTTTTAGAAGGCGCTTCCGATTACATTTTCGGGCGCAGTCTCAAAGATGCCAAAACACCAAAACAAGTAAGCGAAAAGGCAATTGAGTTTCGTCAACAAGTACGAGCAGGAGTTCAGGAGGGGCAGACATTTAAACAGGTTCAAGATGGCATTAATGCCGGCGCTCATGAGCACGGCAGTACCTGGAACGTACTGCATGGAACGACTGAACAAAACGAACATCTTACCTTGCAAAAGACTGTAGCAGGCGTAATGGGAGATATCTTAGACGTTACGACAATCTCGCGTTTTGAAACGCCATTTGAAAAAGGTACCCATGCGGCAGAGAGATTTCTCTCGTTGAGTGGTGCTGAAGATGGCAATCTTCGCAAGGCTTTTGTGCAAAATGGGCTACAGCAACTCCTTAGCAGCATGAGCGCATTAGACCGAGACGCTTTCATCAAAAGTTTCAACACCAAGTCACTATCTGAAAGTCCAGACAAGCCCATTCTTTCTTGGGACCAACAAAGTAACTCAGTAGTTTTGAATGATTCCAATACATTACGCGAATATTCGAGTCAAACAGACAATGGGGCTATTATTTCTGATGCAAAAATTGCAAGCCTCATCGAATTCACAAACAATGGATCTTTCATTGAAGATTTTTCAAGTCGAGTAAAAGGCGAACTTCAAAATCTCACTCCGGGTCAAAGCAGGACTTTCATGCAAGCTTTGGACGAAGGATTTAAGCAACAATTTGGTGACAAATTAGAAATAACGCAGAACGAAGGCAAAATTGAAATCAAAATGGAGTTAGTCAGTGCGGCAAAATCAATTCAAATTCCCGAAAATCTGAATTTTGCCGAGTTGAAAACCCTTGTAAAAGCCATAGATGCAATTCAAACTGCAAGCTCGCCCCAGGAACTGATTGCTAATTTAGATGCAGACCTGGGTAAGACGATAGCTCACGTTCTGACTAAACTCGTCGAGGCTCATTTTGATTTACAACAAGACATTGTCAAAACATTGAATGCAAGCCTTCCTGACTCTTGTAGCGATAAATTCTTTACTTACTCACAAAGCCGCCTGGAGCTCCACGACATGAGCAACGGCAAAATTCTTACAAGATACGATGCTCTGTCAGTACAAAGCGTATTGGATACGACAATTAATGACCTTGGCTCTGCAAGCACAGCGCCAATGCGCCTAGAACTCTTGAGCAATCTGCTCAAGTCGAGCAATAGCGATTTTGCAAGACTGAGTCCAACAGATCAAACTGTTTTCAGACAAAAATTGAACGAATATCTAAAAGACAAAGGAATTAAAATTTCAGAAGATGGCGAGATAACCACTATTGCTACAAACGAACTTCCAAAAGTACGGACCACAGATAGCAGTGGCGCAAGCATTCCAATCGAGCTTGAAAAATTCGGAAATAATGTCAAAACAGCCTATATCAAGGCACTTCAAAGTCTCAAAAGCCAATCGCCTCAAAGTCTTGAAGAACTGCGCAAAACCATTCTTGCAGGATTACCAAACGAAGCTCAAAGCATCATTTTGGAAAAACTTCAAAGTGAGCTTGCTGCATTGAGCAGAACTGACAAAAAAGAGCCAACCTCAAACCTAAATAACTTCGCTCAAGGCAATTTAGTGAGCCAGACTAATCTCGCTTCTACACCAGACGAAATTGCAGCGGTTGAAGGCTCCTATGTCTACGTTTCCGAATCGAATCAGAGTTTTACCCTAGGAGATAAAACATTCTCTGTTCCTGCGGTATTGAGTCAAAGCGAAGCAGAATTATTCAAATCCCAAATATCAACTTTACTTACACTAAACGCAAAACAACCGCCTCCCTCGGCTAAAACAGCCATGAGAGAAAGTGAATTAGCAAAGACAGTGTCGTCCATTTTCAAACGACTGGCCGAACCTAATCGAACCCAATTTTTGCAAGAAGTAAATGACTCACTTAAACTTGTCTATGGTGAATCTTTCAAGCTCATACCGTCTAAGAAGTTTCCAGACTCACTGGCTCTTGCAAGCTCTTTAAATTTAAAAATCGGTTCTATCAACACCATCCCCATTGACGAATATGGTGATACCATAATTGATACTACTCCAAAATCAGAACTTCTTTTTAGATTAGGAGCGTTGGAAACAGAAGTTCAGACTAATTTAGATCCAAAAGTCGAAGAAGCGCGTGTTGCAGCATTCAAAAGTGGCACCGCTCTCTTGCTCAAATCGGCAATAGAACAATTCGAGCTTGATCCGCAAAAAGTTGCAAGTTTGAATATAGCGCCAGATGATATAGGCTCTGCACTCCTGGTTTACTTAGCGGGTCCAGATGTCGACGCCAGCCTGGGTAATAAAGAAGCCAAAAATCTTGGTGATCGCATCATGATTTTTGCACTGGC
>CAZFKB010000239.1:2527-2761 GCA_964519785.1 uncultured Candidatus Obscuribacterales bacterium
GGGGCGCTCGAAACCGGAGAAAACAAATGGGAGAATCATAAAGCCGAGCTTGGATTGCACGGCATAACCAACTTTTCATTTGTCACCATGATTAGTGCGGCACTATCCAAAGCAAATGCATTAGTTACAGGTGCATTTTCTTTAGCTGCTATCGGTTTGATTTGGCACACCGAATTCGACACACCAGAAGCCAAAGAAAGAAATGACAAAATCGCAAGTCTGTATAACAGTGTA
>CAZFKB010000240.1:0-2735 GCA_964519785.1 uncultured Candidatus Obscuribacterales bacterium
TAAATCGAATCTCGGCATTGGCGGGCACAGTTTTGGAGCGCATACTGCCCAGTTGCTTGGTGGAACGATTGTCGGCGACAAACAAATTGGCTATACTCGCGAATTTCGCGATGATAGAGCCAAAGCTTTCTTATTGATGTCACCTCAAGGGCGTGGTGCACGATTTGAAGACGTCGCTATTTTCGATGACGAAGCCTGGAGCGAGTTTGAGCGCCCGATGATGTGCATAACCGGAACGAATGACATAGTCTCGGATACTCAAGACTGGGTCTGGCGAAAGGATGCTTTCAATCTGAGCAAAGAAAGTGATTCGAATGAATCAATGACGAAATATCTTGCCATCATTAATGGTGGCTATCACGGTTTTGGCGGTATAGTGGGCAAACGCTTTCCGGGCGCTGGTCCAGACAACGAAGAACATGCAGATTACACTAAAGCAATCAGTCTTGCTTTTTGGGGTGCATTTTTAAAGAATGACCAAAAGAACAAACAGTATTTAGATCAGTGCCAGATTGAACAAGACACCCACAACGAAGTGGAATTTTCCGCCAAATAGAGGAGACTTTGGCATAAGGAAGGAGTCAACGACTTGTCAGATACTAAGTAATCGAAAGTTCGATGACATAGGCTGTAGGCGGACAATTGAGTCTGAAATTGGTGCGAGGGTCAGCACCCAACCCGCGTGATATATGGAAAATTGTGTCACCCTGATTGACCAGTCCACAAGCGTTTTTACGCGGTAAATCAGAATCAGTAATGACAGCACCGATTACTGGAAAACGAACTTGACCACCATGTGTGTGACCGCCAAATGCCATGTGCACACCAGCATCAGAAAATGATTGCAGCTCTTTGGGAATGTGGAAGAGTGCCAATTTCAAATGTTCTTTGTCTGTTTTTTCAGTAATCTCTAGCAGTTCGTGTTTGGGTACGCCTGGAAATTCGATACCAAAAATAGATATTTTGTCGTCTTTCAGATGTACGCCTTCGTTGCGCAAAACTTTGTATCCGCAGCCCTCCAGGCTGTCTACGAGTCTGTCGAGATCGCGAACTTTTTTGTCGTCTGGGTGACGCCAGTTTTTAAAAATGCGACCCATTATGCGGCGAGTCATCGAATATTCATAATAGTCGTGATTGCCTAGAATGGCATAAGCTCCAAGTCTTGGTTTTCGCGACAATAAATAGGGGGAATATAAAACAGATTCGTCGTGCTCGAATATATCGCCTGTAAGAAACACCAGGTCGTACTCGTCATCTGTAATTTCTTGCAAAAATGAAAGCTTACGCGACGATTCATTGCGAGCTACGTGCAAATCTGACAGGTGCAAGATACGAAGAGTTTTGCCTTTGCTGCCACCACCAGTGCCATTGGTTTTGATATGAACTGGCACCATTTCTTTTTTGAATTGAAACGCTTCTCTGCGTGCTTTGACATAACTGCCAACACCGATTGCGGCGGTGCCAAGTAGCGATAGTCCAAGAATTTTTTTGAGTGAAGGCATGATTATGGTTGTTATACTACACCAGTAATTTGAGGGACTGGACTGTTTATGTATAGATCGCTAGCAATTTTTACAGGTTGCCTAATTGCGTTTAACCTGAGTGCGTGTTCTAACGGACAAAGTGTGCAAAGCGGACAATCTATTGAATCAAGTCAGTCTGGTCCGCCTAAATTGGTATGGCCTCACTCGCGTCCTCTTTCGGTCAAAGAAGAAGAGGAGTTCAACACCAATTACACTACTCTTGAAGGCACTCTCAAACAATGCTCTGGAAACTCGGCTCAAAATGAATGGAGCATTTTTGTAAATGAAAACGACATTTGTTTTTTGATACCAAGAGAGCTTTATTCTAAATTTGATAGCAATGCTTTCGGGGAAAAGACAATGGCTAGCGTCAAACAGGGACGTCCTGCCAGTTTGAAATTTCTGGTCGAACATCTAGAAGCTGAGCAGCCGCACGCAGACCCGAAAACTGGCAAACTCACAATGAAAGTGCATGGCATTTTGGTTGGTGACGACAATATAGACTTGATCAAGAGTCAGGATTGACCTTAGACCTGTTTATCGATTTTGGTTTCACCTGGGGCAGAAAGATATTCAATCCTACACCCATCAATACGCAGGCAAGACCAGCGTAAGTATTTAGATTCATGATTGCTTGCTTTTCCCAGAATGCATCGACTACAAGAGCAAGCACAGGTGTGACGAAGCCCAGAGTCATCGCTTTGGACAAACTTGTGTGTTTGAGCAAATAAAAGAAAAGCGTAAATGCAACAAGAGTGCCCGGTATAGTCAGATGCACAAGAGCGATTGTAGGGGCAAGAGCTGTGCCTTTGAATGGCTCGGAGGGAATAGTGCAGGGACCGACAAAATAAGCCATGCTCCAGACCAGAATTGCCGCAGACAAAAAGAAGAAGAAATTACGTGAATAAGCGTCAGACTTGCTGATGTGTTTTTTCATCAGCACATTAGAGGTCGCATTCAAAAAAGAATTGCCTACAAGCAAACCAATAGCGCCTGCGTGTTCTGGCGAAACAGACATGCGATCGTGAAAAACAAGAATTATGCCTATGAGCGAAATGACTGAGCCAGCTAGTGTTTTGACAGAAAGATTTTCTACTCTGGAGCCCGAAGCAAGAAATACTGCGATTATCGGAGCCGTAGAAGAAATTACAGCTGCAAGTCCTCCTGGTATCACTTTCTCGGCGGTATATAAAAGACCTACGCCAAAACCAG
>CAZFKB010000241.1:0-2688 GCA_964519785.1 uncultured Candidatus Obscuribacterales bacterium
AATTGACAGCTTGCAAGCACCTTTACTCATAGCTAATAGATCAGCGGCCTGACAAACAAAATCAGCCAAATATGAAGCTGAAGAATCTTCAAATTCCCAAGACGGAATATCGCTTCCGATTTTTATTGTCTCTTGCACTAATTGTGCAACCACATCTTTATGTCCTGCAGTTTGAAAAAACACAAGGCAAGACTGTGCCTTAGAGCCGCTTTTAAACGTGGCCTTTAATCTAAAAATAGATTCTTCAGCGGTTGCGTTCTCTCGTTTTATATGATTCCAGTTTGGCATGGCTGCCATCAATAATCGCGCGTCAATCATTTGGACGCTGGCTTGACCGTGTGCAAGCTGAGCCAGACGCTCCAGTTTGTCAGCCAGAATAAGCGCGCTGCGCAAACTATCACAAGCGAAAACTTGCAGTTTCTCTTTTTGCGGTGCAGTAAAAAGGCGCAAATTAGCCTGATATGGAATAGCAAATGTACCTTGTCCACCTACAAATAATTTAGTCAAATCATAACCGGTGACATTTTTGACAACTTTTCCACCGCTTTTGATCAAAGTGCCATCGCTTAAAACCAGATCAAGACCAAGCACCAGCCCACGAGCGCCGCCAAAATTTACAACGTGATGTCCACCCGAGGCGTTATCTATAAAATCGAGCAGGCTGTCTTCTTTAAAGATAGAAGCTGCAGGAAACCATTGTTTTGATTTGCCGAGATACAAAGCCAAATTCTGAAGGGTGATACCAGTTTCGACTGAAATGACCTGGTCGTCTTTGACGTGTTCTATGACACGGTTAAAATTGCTCATGTCTAAAAAAACAGCCGACTTGAAATCGGTATCTTCAAGTTGGTCTATTTTTTGCAAAATAGCCTCCTTGGAACAAACCCTGCTCAGTCTAAAAACTTTGCTTGCTTGGTCTCTGGCTGTCTTTACAATCAAAACCAGCTCTTGAATATCACGGGGTCGCAAAAGAACCCATTCAACACGCCCCTTGTTGCATGAGCCGCTTGCTTGCAAGCTCATTTGCTCCAAATGACAAAAGTTCTTTGTGAACACCATAGTGCTGGTATTATAACTTTGCCTCTAGAAAGCTGGATGAATTTATGCCCCATTCGACAAAAAGCGTTGTCATATCCGGTTACTACGGTTTTGACAATCTGGGCGACGAAGCCATTCTGGAACAATTATGCAAAGAGTTGCGCCAGATTAACCCGAGCATAAAAATTTGCGTTCTTTCTCAAAATCCCACCTCGACCAGTCAAAAATATGATGTCGAGAGTATATCTCGCTGGAACACGGCTCAAATTTATCAATCACTAAGTGATGCAGATTTATTCATTAGTGGAGGGGGAGGTCTTTTTCAGGACTCAAGCTCAATAAAGTCGGTCATCTATTATGCTTTTCTTTTCTTTCTTGCAAGGATAAAGCGTGTTCCTATCTTCGTTTATGCCCAAGGTATCGGTCCACTTAAAAGCAGTTTCTCTCGGTTTCTTACCAAAGCGAGTATGACACTTGCAGCTTGCATAAGTGTGCGAGACCAGAAATCGGTAGCTATTCTCAAGAACTGGAATATCGACTCTCATTTGACTGCAGATCCAGTTTGGGGATTAAACAAAGATAGCGTTCATAGTGATACTAATAACGGTGCTCATAACAATTTGAGAATTGGAATTTCTTTAAGACAATGTGATGCACTGAACGACTCGTGGCTCGATTCAATCACCACAACTTTGCAAAAGTTGTTACCAAAAGACTGCCTTATAATTCCTTTGATTCTGCAGGAAAGCCTGGACAAGCCTGTAATTGAAAGTGTAGTTAAAAAATTAGACAATGTAAACCTTGAGCAAATCAATCTTAAACCAGATGATTTGCCAAGCAAGTGGATGAATGCGATTGCTGATCTTGATCTGGTGATAGCTATGCGTTTGCATGCCCTTATAATGGCTCTAAAAGCTGGCATTGCATCATTAGCTCTATCCTATGATCCAAAAGTTTCCAATGTCGCAAACGATTTTGGGCAACCTTATATAGACATGCTCGCTCCTGGCGCCAAAAGTCTATTCGAAGCTAGATTGACTGAACTTTTGAAAGACAAGAATGAATTGAGTAAAAGAGCTAGAAAAACTGCTAGCGATAAAGAAAATGAAGCAAGACAAAACAAAGATTTACTGGCAAAATTTCTAAGATAAAGAGGTTTTATTTTGATGCCACGCTCCCAAGTTTTAGGTTATCCAGTCGACGTCATAACTTTTGACGACGCACTGTCGGCCATCCAATCGCAATGGGTTGGCGAAAAATCGAGAAACATGCAAGTTGTGACTATCAATGCCGAAATGATTATGCAGGCGCAAGAAGACAAAAAGCTCGACCATGTCATTCGCGAAGCTGAACTTATTGTGCCCGATGGTGCCGGCGTAGTGATGGCGCTAAAAATGGATGGTATTACTTGCAATCGAATGCCGGGAATAGAACTTGCTCAAAAAGCTCTGGCCTGTGCGGCAAGTAAAAGTGAGCCAGTTGCTTTACTTGGTGGCAAACCAGAAGTAATGGAAAAATTACTTGAAGTCCTTCCCCAAAAACATCCAGGCTTGAATATAGTTTTTCATCATCACGGCTTTATCCAAGCTGGCAGCGAAGAACAGCTTGTGAACGATATTTCGAAGAGCAAAGCAAAATTGCTCCTGGTAG
>CAZFKB010000242.1:0-2684 GCA_964519785.1 uncultured Candidatus Obscuribacterales bacterium
TCGTGGGCTCAATAGTAATCGGCATGTACCTGCCTATCTTCACGGTAATCAATCAGTTGCGCTAGACGCTGGCTCCAGGTGCTGGAATTTTCGTTCTAAGGACTGTGTCGAAGAGATAGAAGCATAGGGAAATGAACGGATAGCAGAGATTGCCTCCAGGCTCCAGAATGCAGAGTCCTTATCGACTGACAGAACGAAACTAAATACAGGGACACCAATGAAAGGGCAGTATTCGAAATGTGCACCAAACTTTGGGGTTCAATTTTAACCGCCACTTCCAAGTGGAAGAGAAGTAGCAGTATGAGTAGCCATAAAGCCCCCCCAATCGACATTCGCCGTGCGCCTTCGTTTCAATACCAGCGGTCACTTCTTCAATCATGACACAGATTGTTTACAGTTCAATATTCATACTGATGATAATAAGAAAGCAACACTCCGCTCCTGTGATAGAAATAGCCAAAGCGGAATGCGTCTCCCCATCAGTGAAGCAACACAATTGATACTTACAGTCGGCGGGTTCTCTTCCAAATCAGACGCTGATCAGTTTGCCAGTCGCCTTAAATCTGCAGTCGATCTTGTTGGCGTAAAATTGCAGGCTGGAATTGACACCGGCTCAAATAAAGTTCTCGGCAGTGTTGGTCAGTCGATAAGGAAACAGTACGAGGCGCAAGGGCAACAAGCACTTTCTGAGATCCATGGCTTTCAAATCTACAAAGAGGAGCCAGAGCCAAAATTCATCTCAGTTAGGGCTACTTTGTCGGCATCTCGACCGGCGCAGACTTTTGTAGATTCCGTGAATAATGCAATGGCAGTCGCAACTACAATCGAGCCAAAAGAGAAGTTAGCAGTCGAAATCTATAACGCCGCTCATTTCCAGTCATCGCCGGAATCTCGTTTCATCTCGCTAATTACTGCCGTTGAGTGCCTGGCGAAACCGGAAAAGCTCCAGAGCCAGATCCAAGAGCTGGTGGATGAACTAGTAAATCACAGCAAAAAATCGGAAAAACTCTCGGCAGAAGTAACAGATTCATTTCTAGGCAGACTGCGAGACTTAAAGAAAGAATCCATAGGCAAGGCTTGTGAGAGAACCATCAGAGAAACGCTAGGCGAGCAGAAGGCTAAGACCTTCAAAAAATATTACGCCGCAAGGAGTAAATTGGTGCACACAGGGTCGGCAGAAAGTGGTTTCAATACTATCGAGGAAGTTGAAAACCTCGACAAGCTAGTCGCCGATTTGATTCTAACGACTTTGGAAACAATGACCTCGCCAGAAGAATAGAGACTATGTCATGTTTTTCAAAACAATCGAGCGAAGTGAACCAAGTAATCTACGCGAGTCCATTAAAGACGGTCCGCCAGCTTTCCGCGGTTCAGATAACTTCTGGCTTACTAGCTCTGGGTTTATACTAACCACATGACTAAAAAGCCACCCACAAAAAAAACTTGCGTCGGCCCTGTATTGTGGTTCTCGGGAGGCTGCTGCGGCTTTTTCGCTCTTAACGGCTGGATGCCGTTTTTCTTGGACGGCTGGTGGTATGGCACCTTTAGAGATGCCTACGTTGGCAATCCTATTGAGAGTGTAGAAGCTCTTTTGCTTTGGCTCTTCGCCGGTCCAATTGAAGGATTCGCACTGGGCTTTTTCTTAGTCAAGTGGCTAGACAACAAACGCGTCAAAACCCCTTCAGCTGAATAGTTTTCAATTGATTCTTTACGCTGGCAACGTGATCTTCCTTAGGATTGTAAGCATAGATTAAGGCGGCGTTCAAATCGCCTTCACTCCAAAATTTCTTTACACCAGCCCAATCTAGCCCACCTATGTAATCAGGCTTTGTGCCCCTGTCGAGGTGCTGAATTACTTCTGCGAAATAGCCTCCGACAAAGTGTGGCGCGTTCTCGACCTTCAATGCCGCTCTCAGAGGGTCTAGCGCGAACTTCCCCAACTGCACTGGAAACTCCTTCACAAGCCTCTCTATATGCCGGATCTGCATCTGGGCCGGTCCGATAGATACGGTCTGTCCAATACAGTCATCCTGCCCGTGCTCTTGTACATACTTATCTTGCCCAGTATCAACTCCCTGCTTGTAGAATGCCACTTCTAGGCGGATCGTGGCGGCAATAAGGTGCTTATCAATATGCCCTTTACCCACCCCAATACGTTTCGACAATTCAGGATATTCGGAATTGGCCAAACGACATGCCGAGTAGGAAACAAAGTTGTCCTCTTTCCCTAAATGCGGATAGATTGGATTTCCAGCCTCGAAACTGGTCAAGCTCTGCTTTGAGCACTCCAAAAAGGTGCCAATTTTCTTAGTACCAGCATTTAACTGTTTTTGAACATCTTGGAGGTCATAGGCAATTAATTGCTTATTTGTACTTGGTTTCGCCTGCATAACTCTGGCTGCTATAACTACTTCCTGCCCAAATTCGTCTCGCTCGGTTAGCTCGATGCTGGCGTTCTGTTTATCAACAAAGTCACGCAAGGATTCTCCTTGTTTTGCCAATAAGGATCTATTTCTCGGTGTGGCAGAGCCGTCGCTTCGATCCGGGTTTGCAGCCCAGGCTGCTTCCACTTGCTCGCTTGAGACGTTCCTCGCTTGCAAAATGTCCGAGGTACTCGGCGCCGCGTTTTCAATCTGCTCAAGATTTTGTCGATCTCCCTTGTCTCTCGGATTTGTCTCTGCCAT
>CAZFKB010000243.1:0-2645 GCA_964519785.1 uncultured Candidatus Obscuribacterales bacterium
TAACTGTGAGCCGCGCTGGAGAATCTAATATTACGACCAAAGTCGCTGCACTTCCAAACAACGATCCTTGTGAGACGTTCTGCAATGTCGGCGAGCGCGCCTTTGAGCAAGGAGACTATGCCGAAGCACAAGCGCTGTATCAAGAAGCGGTGACATTGGCTGAAACTTTTGGTGAAGCTGACCCGCGCTTGTCGCGTAGCTTGAATGGTCTTGGACTTTGTTATCTCGATTTGGACAATAAACCTAGTGCCGAAAAGTTTCTCAAGCGTGCTCTTGAATTGCGCAATAAAGTATTTGGTCCTGATTCAAAAGAAGCGGGCGAATCGAATGACAATATGGGAATTCTAAAACAGCGTATTCCCGAATATATTGCATCAGACAGATTTTTCGACAAAGCTATTCAGATTTATGACCAGAAAATAGGCAAAACATGCAATAAAGTTGCTGGCTCGCTCAATAATCTGGGCAAAAACTATATTCTGGAAGAAAGAGCATCTGAAGCAAATCAACCGCTTGCACGCGCGCTATCAGTTGCGATTTTGAACTGTCCAAAAGACGCTAAAGGGACTATTTTACACACAGCGTTTGTAGCCGAAATTGAAACCAATTTGGCTAATGCTTATGTTGCTCAAAATGAATTTGACAAAGCGATTCAACTTTATACAAAAGCGCTCAACACTGACCAAAAGCGATTGGGTCTAGACCATCCATTTGTTGCTTGCATTCTAGACGGCATGGCAAATGCTTGCGCCAGATCCGGCAAGGGCTCTGAAGCAGACGGTTACAGGAAAAAAGCAGCTGACATAAGACACAAATCACTGGGCGAACAGAATATTGAAATTGCGATGTCGCCCATGGGTTCAGAAGCTTTCACTCGACTCTGGAATTATGTCGATGGAAGCAAAGAAATTGCTGCCACCGTTAATAGTGTCAAAGCTGGAATAAATTTGCTCAAACAAGACTCCTCCATGTCCAATGTTCCTATCGGCGACAAGTGGGCTCTGGTAATAGGTATAAGCAAATTTGCTGACTCTTCAATCAATTTGCAATATTCAGCCAAAGACGCTTCTGACTTTGCTAGCTTCTTGCGGACACAAGCTAATTTCACCCCCGACCACGTGCATTTGCTCACGAACGAAAAAGCTACTCGCGCAGAGATTATGGGGCAACTTGGTCAAACCTGGCTTCCACGTGTTGCTCGTCCACAAGACCTCGTAATCATTTATTTATCGACTCACGGCAGTCCATCGACAATTGACGCCGGTTCAGTAAATTATCTGGTTGCTTTCGATTCGCAGAAAGACAACCTTTATGGTACAGGTATCAACTTAAAAGAGTTCGAAAACGTAATCAAAACTCGACTGCAGTGCAAGCGAGTTGTGATAGTGCTTGATGCTTGCCACTCTGGTGTTGCAGCTGGTGCTAAGGGTATCTTTAGAGCTGCAAGTCCAGATGCCGACTCGCTTGCTCAAGGGACAGGACAATTCATCATCTGTTCTAGCGGTCGCAGTCAAACATCGTGGGAATCCAAACGTTATGATAACGGCGTTTTCACCCACTACTTGATGGAAGGTCTGAAAAAACAAGGCGAGAAAGCAAGTCTGGGCGATATGTTCGACTATGTTTCTAAAAACGTTGCTGAAGAAGTGCAACGCGACCGAGGTGAGATTCAAACTCCTGCAATGCAAACTCGCTGGGAAGGAAAAGATCTCAATATTGCTGCAAAACCTACCGACCCAAGGCCTGACTTAGACGAATTCGTGAAAAGAGCTGCGGAAGAAGCAGCCATTGCAAGCGGGTCTAAAGGTGCAAAAGGCGCAAAAGGAACTCCAGTTAAAACTAATGCAAGTGCTGCAAAAAGTGGAGTAAAGTCAACTACTTCGGCTCAAAAAGCCACAACAGCCGTGAGCAACAAAACACCGGGCGCAAAGAAACCACAAACACGTTAGTTCGATCAGGCTATAAAAGCTCGACTTCGAATATGTCCATATATCCCAGATTTTCTTTGTGCAAAACTTTGAATTGCTTGTCCATTGTCTGCAAGAAGTTTTGGTAATACTCGTTTATTTGCACGAATCCCTTCGATGGTACGCGCATTACCATAATGATGCGCTGACCTTTTTCTGGTTTGATGGTCTGGAATTGGACAAAACTACCTTTAGACAAGTCGGTCCTGTCTCTAACAATGGTTCTGATGTCAGAAACTCTGTTTTTACCATGGTAATAGTATGGAAATGAATAGTTAGAATGATAATTCCAAACTACTATTTCATCGCCTGGTTTTTCTTTCGCCATCACATAATTGGTTGCAGCGCGCCAGTCTTCATGAATCTGGTGACTGTAGTAATAATTCAAATTGAGTCCAATGGCTAAAGCAAATAGAACTTGTACAAGAATGGCTGAAGTTTTGTGCGCTCTACATAATTGTACAAATCCGCTTGCCACCACAATAAAAATAAAAGGTGCAGTAAACATGCAGTAGCGCGTGATAAGAAGTGGTTTGGCTATATACGATATTGCAAATATGCCAAACAATGGTGCAACACCCCACAGCACTGCAGACTTATTTTTGTTGGCAAAAATGCCAATAGCTAGAACACAAGCAAATGCAAGAACATAAGCAATCGAAAACAAATCTTGTACCG
>CAZFKB010000244.1:0-2638 GCA_964519785.1 uncultured Candidatus Obscuribacterales bacterium
TATCTGATCGCAAAACCAAATAAATTCCACTCTTTGATTGTTTTCGATGTTCGTTAGCGTAAACCTCAATTTGCCAACCGATAACAAAAGACAAAAAGAAGGAAGCTAAAACCATCGATTTAATTTTTATCCTCATTTGAAAATAATAGCAAATCTGACAAGTTGCCAAAGTGCCAAATACTCCAGTATACCGATAACAAGAAAAACTAAACCCTCCTTACAATTACTAGATGCGTTTGATTAAAGTGTCCCTAAGGCATAAGGCCTGGGAACGCAAATTCCTCGGGGGGAGCACTAAATGCAATTTTCTAAAAAAAGAATCGCATCGTGTTTGGCTGCAGTCTTTACTATTCTGTCTTGCAGCATGCCTGCAAAAGCAGGAGAGCAAAAATTCTTCGGCGATAAATATGATACTGATTTTACACAGGTAACCCATTACGACTGCGACGAGCCGTACAATTCAGATTTAGAACCACTAGTAAAAAAAGACTTGTTCAGTTATATCCAGCCGTGGAGCGGATATTGCAACAAAAGCGACAGACCTGAAGACGAAGCAAAACGTCTTCCTTGTCAGACATCCAATATCAAACCAAGTTTAAAATATGCTGGTGTAGAAGTTATAGGCAATAAGTGGATGCGTCTTGCCTGCGAACATGCGCTTAAAAGCGTACAAAACGGCGGTGGACCATTCAGCACAGTAATTGTCCAGGTCGACGATGAATCGAAAAAAGCAATTCGCTACTGGATCTCACACAACGCTGTCGTTATGTGGAAAGACCCCACTGCACACGGCGAAGTTACAGCGATTCGTCAAGCATGCAAAGAGTTAAATGTTATCAACTTGGGCAATATTCGCAAAGATGATCCTAATTTGAAACTTCCTCAACCAGGTGCCACATCGCACTGCGAACTATACACATCAGCCGAACCTTGCCCTATGTGTTACTGCGCAACTCGTTGGGCTAGAATCGACAAGATATTTTTCTCTGCCACCGTATATGATGCTGCCAATCAAGGTGTAAATTTCTCTGACGAGCCAATTTATGCTGAGATGTCGCTCAACTACGCAGATAGAAAGAAAATGGGCTCGTACTGCTACCAGTGCACACTGGATAATTCACTCGATGCGTTCAACCACTACAAACGCAGCGCAGCTGGCAAATACTAAAAACGTTGTTTAGAACTATCGTCTAAAAGCCAAACGAAATAAATAGGCGGATCTCGAAAGGGCTCCGCCTTTCTTTTCTTTGAATGATTTTCCAGGTTCTATGGGAGCTGCAATTTCACCAGGCTTATTATTGGAATCAGACTTAGATTCTTTGCGCTGAGATTCAGGCGATTTGATTTCGGCGGGTTCAGTAAAAGACTGAGTTACAGCTTCAGATGCAGGTTTAATCCATTTGGAGTTGTTCACAATCTTCAATTTGGAATTGTCGGGAAGAGACACAATATAGAAATTTCCTTTCTTGTTAATCTCATAAACTTTGCCGATACGCCATTTCGCTCCGTCTGATTTTTGAGACATACTAATGTCACACTCGACGTCATCGCCCAGTTTAAGCCAGTTCATGGTCTCCGCATCGGTAGCGGACCAGACAGGTGCCTGGAGCAAGAATCCCATGGATAGCAGTAATAACGTCTTTTTCATCTTATGCTCTCTTTAGTGAGTCGTCACTGTCAGCACCTGAGGCGGGGTGGCATCGGGTGGATAGAAGAATCTAAACTCTACAAGCCGGCGCCCCATGGGCTTTAATTTTAGATTTACCAGCTCCTGACTCTCCTGTCCTTTCTTTAGCACAAGATGGATATATCTACTCTTTGCAGATCCGTTATCATCCTTGTATTTGAGCTGTACCGACCCTCTAAAAAACACGTTCGGAGCTGGAGGTTCCAAGTAGGTAAGGGTTTCAACCTTTTGATTGCTCTTTAACGGATTCTGAAACTTGATAGAGACTTCTTTTGGCTCTTGGGAGTCATTGAATAAAGGAAGGGTCAAATCATACTCGACTCCATAATTACCGTGCGCCTGAAAGGCGGTATCGGGGTAACGGACCACCAGAGGAGCACTTTGCACCTGTTGAGTGCCAAATGTACCCCCCTCAAGACTCGACAGCGGGTAGGAAAAACTGTCGCCACTTGCTGGTATTCGCAATTTGGCAACATCTGTAGCATTATCGCTAAGAGTGACTTTCCATGAAGACCCACGCTGGACGCCTGCCACACGACCATAAATAAGTTTGCCCGAACCCAAAGGCGTGGGTTCTTTATCACGAGGTCCGGCCAAATTGCCCTCATTAAGAAGTCGAACACATTCTTCAAGCAGTGGGGCATCTTCGCTTCCAGCATCGTTGTCTTTGGCGTAAAGTGCAAGAGTGGCTATATGAACTGGTCCACTACTTTTGAGTGTGAGTAGACTCGAGCGACCATTCAAGCAAGGTGAAAGCTTTCGCACCGGAATAGGAAGATTGAATAGGATTTTAGTTTCCCGCGGTTTTAAGGTAATGCTTTTAGCAAAATCGTAATTACGTTTAGCAAAAAGATAGTCGCAACAGATGCGGTCTCCGGGACCTGCAAATATAAGTCCTTCTGGATTTTCTTCCAGCTCAGGAAGAGGTTTGAAAGGAGCATCAGGCTGACT
>CAZFKB010000245.1:0-2638 GCA_964519785.1 uncultured Candidatus Obscuribacterales bacterium
ATTTCCCCTTTTTTAAATAAAAAAAAAAAAAAAAAAAAAAAAAAAAAAAAAAAAAAAAACACGAAACCGGCTTCGTTCTCACAGTTGATCCCAATCAGCAGTGCGCGCTTGATGGGTCCTCCAGCTCCTTCAAGCTCATGCAGGCTAAGGTAAAACTAGAACTCAAGCGTGTTGGCAGGCGCATGCTTGCTCTGGGTGAGAGCAAAGCCGGTCGTGCACTAAGGAATCATTGGCTGCTGGGTGCACAAAAATGCAAACGAGAAGAAGTTGAAACTTCGCTTTCCAATTTGAGCGAAGTAGAGCTAACTCAAGTAATAGCAATGAAGAAGATCATGCCTCAGTGGCTTACGGAAATGCTACCAACAAAGGTCGACACTTCCAAAACTGCAGTCATTTCCTACCTTCAGAAAAGCTTATTCAAGCTTTGGCAGATTGACAGACCAAACGAGCTCCCGCGACGGGTCCGACAATACAATCAGTGCAAACAGCCCAACGGGCTAAGAGGCAATGTAAAGGATGCCCATGAGGACAAATGGTCCAGCAACCTTTCCACGGGAGACTAGGAAATGCGAACAACAACGTAAGAGAAGCTGCGTCTCGCCGACAGAAACCCGGCCGCCCCATTACATCCACTCTCCACCCTCACTTTCGGTCACCTGAATTGATTTGATCATAGCTTCCACGTCCGGCAGAAGTGCCTGCTCCTGCTCAGGAAACAAGGTACTCAAAACTAGAAAACATCTATCCCCTGCCATAAAGACCCATTGTCGCCAGTGCACATCACCGCCTGTTCTAGCCTTGATAGTCGCCTCAAAGAGCAAGGCATCATACCTTCCGACTTTAGCAGCTTTCAGCTCACTCTCCGAAGCGTCCGGCTTAACTCGCCTGGCCCAATCAAGAGAGACATCCTTAGGAATCTGCATAAACAAATCCTGAATCTTCGCCTTGTCATCGCAAGAGTAGCGCCCCAACTCGTAGATATCCATTCCCACAGGCGCAGTGGGCGGCACATACATGATCCAGTGACCTCTATCTGTAGCAGTCCAGCCTTTAGCCAGGGTCACTTGAATAGGTTTCTTGCGTTCAACTTTGCTAAACTCAAAGACCGCAATGTCGCTGATAGGCTTCTTCAAGCTACTAGTAGAGCGTATGAAATTACCAGTGGGATCGTACACCCACTTTGCCCCGGTCTGCAAAGCAATAACATCAAGCAACTCCTGTAGTCGTGGTTTATAACTGACAGGAAACACGCTCTCAAGTTCCGCATTTTCAATCAAATTGGAGGATGTCGCCAGAGCCACCGTCTTTCCCAGCTCTATGGTGCTCTTCACCACAAACATATTGGCAAACTGCCGAAACAAGAAGGACAGGCGCCCGTCCAGGCGGGTCTTCAAAAGCTTCTCCAACTCGTCGGCGGTCAAAGGCTTGACCTCCGGTACAAACTTGGGCTCAGTGGCAGACTCGGGACTGACCGGGGTCTTAGGCATATTGGTCTGAAGCCGCGTCCCGCCTCCTGTCTCCACAGTTTTCGGGGAGCTTGCAACAGCAGGGTTTCCACAAACGAAGGTGAAGAAAGAAGCCAGTGCCAGAATGTTGAAACGTTCTTTCATAAGTAGTGCCCATCCAGGTTAGGGAACGTGAGACTTTGTCGATTTGCAGTCGGCCCCGGCTTTCATTTTGGTAATCAATTCCTGAACCCGCTCTTCATTGATGGCATGTCGCTGCGCAGCCGAAAGTTTTCGATAAGTGGTGTCTTTCATACAGCGCTCAATAGATCCGACGGAACCGACGAACATTGCGGCGAAGAGAGTTGTAGAAACAACAACCGTCGCCTTCAAGAGATTGCCCAGTTGCCGCGAGAACACATAAAAGACAAGGAAAAGACTGAGCAACAATTCACAAGCGCAGAACAGCCAGCTAACTATGGCTCCATCAGTGTCAGGCTCGAATATGCAACCGGCATGGAAGAAAAGTACGATAGCGAGCACAGCTACCTGAACCCAGCATAAAATCTGCCTGAATCTACGTCTGTTCATTCGTCACCGGTCGCTCTATCGAGCCATTGCCTTCAATCGATTATAAACGGAAGACAAAATTCAAGCCTGCCCAATTTCCAGATTACCGCAAGCTCCACGCCCACGCCAATGATGGATACTTCCGGATTCACCGGCGAAAACGCCTCGCAAACCGGGACCTTAGGTTTCATTCGAACGGCTTACCAGTTTGCTATCATAATGACTGCAAGTTGCGGGCACAGGCTTGACTAGGTTCAACTCGCAGCCAAAACAAATCAGCAAAGAATTTCTGTGACGGCATCTTCTATGAATCACAACAAATGATGGATCAAACCAATTTTGAATAAATTCAATCAGGCTTACAGAGATAGAATCGCCTCAATTCTCAAAAATGACAAAGCCGCGATAGGTATGCCGCTTGCTCCCAAGCACTTCATCATACTGAATCTCATTACTTTTGGCGTATTTTCGGAGGTTTGGGCTTATCAAACTTTCCAAAAAGACCAGCGGTTTGTAAAACACCCGAAGATAATGGCTCTCGTCAGATGCTTGTTTCTTCCGTTCACGCTCATCAGTTTGCTCAACTACCTGGATGAGTCGGCTAAGCAACTGGGTGGCCGCCT
>CAZFKB010000246.1:0-2632 GCA_964519785.1 uncultured Candidatus Obscuribacterales bacterium
GGCTTTATATGTGCAAAGCCTCAATGGATTCTACTTCAACGGACATGTTCTTGAAGTAATGGCAAAGCACTCGAAAAAACTATCAACCTTTAAAAATTAAGAGGAGCAATCAGTCAAAATGAAGTCAGATCATTCATCTATAAAGAGTTTTGTTGAAGAAGCGACCTCTCATCTAGGTGCCTTTTATCCACTCTCAAATTTTATTGCCTGTAATGCAATTAAAGGACTTGAAGATATTCCTTTCAACCAGGCAATGAACGAAGCGCGCGAACTATTTGGAGCAAAAGGTTTTCTATCTTTGCCAGAATATCGAGCTATGTTCGAGTCTGGAAGAATCGCACCTTCAGACCTCGACCAAGCATTTAAAAAATTCGAAAACAAAGGTGAGCCGAAATCTACTTCACCCAAACACAATCCTACATTGAGCGAAACCTTCGACAAAATAACTGGCTCAAATCTTGTTGGCATCATCAATTCGCAAATGACAAAGTGGTGCGCGGCTTATCTCGATCGAACCCAAGCACAATGGATACCTATCCAAAAGAAAGATCTCTTTTCTTTCTGGAGGGAACTTGCCCTTTACGACTTATCGCTTGTGGAGCATGGTATTGATAACGAAGTCTGGGCAAATTCGCTAAACTCGATTAATGGTCAAGCAGACCAGGTTATAAAATCTATACTGTTCGATTTAGGACTTAGCTATGAAGAATTTTCAAGCTATTTGAAGCAGCATGTAATGCAATTACCTGGATTTGCAAGCTATTTTAAATTTCTCGAAGAAAATGAAGTCGAAACAAATATACTTACAGACTATTTAGCCATAAGGCTCCACTATGAGTCAGTCTTGAGCAAAGAACTTGCGATAAAATTATATGCGTGTTCTGATCTTGCAAATACAAGACGCTTACTTATTAGCCAAATCGAAGACAATTCAGAGAAAAAATCAAATGCCGACGATTACAGTCATGTCTGGCAAGAAGCGTATGAATTGAATTACCGAAACAAACTTTTATCCAAGTTGAGCGTTTCTAAACATTTTCCACAAGATAACAGCGACTGTCAGCTTGTTTTTTGTATCGACGTGCGCTCAGAGCCTATTCGTAGAGAAATAGAAAAACAAGGTTCGTACTCGACATTTGGTTTTGCTGGATTTTTCGGAATGCCGATGCGACTCAAAGAAATGGGAAGTCAGGTTTTTCTAGATCTTTGTCCAGTGCTTTTAAAACCTGACAAAAATGTTTTTGAAACCTGCGATAGTCAGTTGGCCACTCAGAAAATTGGCTGGCAGGCAATGAGAGCTTCGATTTTGCAATTGAAGAAAAAGCTCAAAAGTAGCATTGCTGGAACTTTCGGTATGGTGGAAATGTTTGGCTTGAGCTCGTGCTTGCCGCTCGTAACCAAAACGCTATTTCCTAAATTCCATCAAAAGGTCTGTAAAACTTTAGAACATAATTTAGCCGGTTCAAATAACACTTTTCTAGATCTTTCTAGATTCTCGCTTCAAGACAAAATCGATTTTGCCCAAGGCACAATTCGAGGTATAGGACTTACAAATTTCACCAAACTCATTGTTTTGTGCGGACACCACAGCTCATCTTCAAATAATCCTTTTGCATCTTCGCTAGACTGCGGCGCATGCGGAGGAAACGGTGGCGCATTTAGTGCTCGTTTAGCAAGTCAAATTCTAAACGACCCTGAAGTGCGAAATGGGCTTTTACAAAAGGATATCCAAATTCCCGAACAAACGAGATTTATCGCGGCCGAACACGACACTTCAACCGACTTATTCACCTTTTTTGAGTCAGACAAAGAACTAATTGGGTATGAAACATTACTTACTCAACTGAAAAAAGATCTCTTAATTGCAGGAGAATCTGTAAGAACAAAGCGAGTGTCAATGCTACCGCAGTCGAGCCTAAAAAATATAAACGATGCTATAAATCGTTCTTGCGATTGGGCACAAATTGCTCCAGAATGGGGGCTTGCCGGAAACGCAGCCTTTATAGCCGCTCCAAGACATATCACAAAAGGGACAGATCTTGAGGGTAGAGCTTTTCTACACTCTTATGATTATCATAATGACACCGAAAAGAAAATTCTGGAACTAATCATGACTGCACCGATGGTAGTGGCTCAATGGATTAATATCCAATATTACTTATCGACCATGGATAACAATACATTTGGCAGCGGCTCTAAAGTGGTGCACAACGTACTTGGAGACTTTGGCATCATGCGCGGCGCCATAAGTGACTTACAAATCGGTTTGCCGCTTCAATCGATCAAAAGTCCCAAAGGCTTCGGACACGAACCTATGCGTCTAATGTCCATAATCGCAGCGCCAACCAAAGCCATCGACGATGTACTTGAAAAACATCCAGAAGTTAGGAAGCTCGTTTCAAACAATTGGATCAGACTAATATCTCTAGATCCAGATAGTATGCACTTTCAAGAAGCAGAAGACTGCGGAACCTGGCATGATATCAAATATAGTTCCAAACCGGTATCAGGGCAAAAATTGTATAATCCCGACAAAGCATCAGAAAGCCAAAGCCTTAGCACTGCCTTTTAGAGCTGGACTGGGACTAAATCTTAGTGAACTAGTCATTGATACGGATCAATTCGGTACTTT
>CAZFKB010000247.1:0-2616 GCA_964519785.1 uncultured Candidatus Obscuribacterales bacterium
ATAGCATCGTCTCTGTTTTTCCCGTTCCTGTTGGCATGACGATAGTGCCAACTTCATCTGAGACGATCCAATGATGATGCACCGCGTGAATAGCGCCGACCTGAGGTGGGCGAAGCCCTTTTATGTTTCTTTGAGGAGCTTCCTTTATGTACGAAAACGCATTCTCCCAAGACGCAATGACCTCTTCGAGACGATTGTTACGGCTGGCCTCAGGACTGAAAGATGCAGCTAATTTAGGATGCTTGAGCCAAGTCCCTGCCGATAAATTTATAACTGCACTCGAAGAGTTGAATGGTTTGGCAAGAACAACTTTGCCAAAATTTTCTGGAAACTGAGACGGTTTTTCTATTACAAGAATTTCTTCGTTTCCCTCTGGAGAAACAATAAGCTTCCCTCTCAAATTGAATTGTGAATTCTGATAATTGGCAACAGTCGCTTGGGCCTCGCAGCTAAGCATAGCGATTTGTTGAATCGAGTTTCCATTTAAGAGTTCGTCAACTGCAAATAAAGAAGGAAATTTAACTCGCATAGGCTGTCTGGCTTGTATCTGCTCCTCGAAATAGCAACGAGTTAAGGCAAACGCATAATAGGATTACGGCTTCCCTATGAGAATGTACATAATACACCAAGTGCAAATGGCTATAAATTGAAGGGACAAGTGTTGCGTCCGATAACCCGACTTTATGTTGAACCCTCTGGCAACAGTTTCTATTTGTCTTTGGCGCTTTTCTTCGTTGAAGTCCGCTTTTCCGCCTTGCCTGCTGGCCTGATCGCCGCAGTCTCTTCTTTCCGTTCCTCAAGCAAACGCCTCGTTTTTACAAGTTCACCTTCCAGCAGTTTTTTGTCAGGCAGGGCCGTCAGATATTTCGACACCATAATTTTGTTCGGCAATCCTTCAAGCGCATATTCGGCAAGCGTGTTGTCTTTGCTCGCGCACAGAATCAAACCGATTGGCGGATTCTCTTCGGGCAACATCCAATGATGTTTCGCATAGTTGCAGTACAGATGCATCTGACCTACATCAGCGTGCGTAAACTTATCTAGCTTCAAATCAACGATCAGCAAGGCGCGCAAACGCCGGTGAAAGAATACAAGGTCAACCCGAAACCAGTGATCCCCTATACGTAATCTTTTTTGGCGACCGACAAACGTAAAGTCTCCCCCAAGCTCAAGCAAAAACTTTTCCAGGTGATTGATCAAGGCTTCTTCGAGTTCGCTTTCTGAATACTCATCTTTGAGGCCCAGGAATTCCAGCACGTAGGGGCTTTTGATTTCTTCTTCCGGCATTACCACATCTTCCGGCTTTGGCTTCGCCCCTTTAGTCAGCATCGCCAGCTTGTCTTTCGACACTGCGGTTCTTTCAAAAAACTGTGTGCCGATCTGCCGATTCAATTGCCGCACAGACCAACCGCCGCGCAAGGCTTCTGTTTCATAGAACTCTCTGCCCTGTTCATTCTCAACGCCAAGCAGCGCAACGTAATGCGACCAGGAGAGCGGGAAACGTTTGGCAATGTCGCCCAGATCGAATTTGCCAGACACTGTCTGGCAAATGTTTTCATAGTTCACATAAAACAAGCGCATCTGTTGAAGATTTTGGCGTGAGAACCCACGCCCAAACCTATTCGTTAGATCGGCAGCCAGACGCTTCAGCAAGGCTTCACCATACTCCGCGCGCACTTCCCCGCCCTGCTCGACTTCAACAATCCGCCGTCCGACTTCCCAATACGTCGCCGTCATAATCGAATTGACTGCACGAGCAGACGCACGACGGGCGTTTTCGAGAAGCTCGATCATTCCAGTCAGTATGTTGTTGTAATCTTGAGCGGACTTGTCTTTGCTGCTCGTTGTTAGTTCTTTGGATTGTTTGCGTTTCATACTCACAGCCATCATACCAACTTCCGATACCTTTGCACTCATCTATCGCAAATGTTTTTTGTCTTGCGATGTAGCTTAGGGCTGAGAAATTTGCCATCATTATTGGCAAGAAAAACAGCCCTGCTATGCAATCAACTCAGCTTCTTACAGCCACATTCAACGAACAGCCGACTTCCTGGGAAAGCCTTGAAGGGGCGTCTTTTCGCATTGCGCTCAATATGCGTCCAGCAGAAATGCGCCCTCGAAACACTGACAGGAGTTCGCAAGACAAGAACCGTCCGCCGCCAGTGCTTGATCCTCAAAAGGAATTGCTCAAGCTTTTCAACAGCTTATCTGGCCGTCACAGCCACTGGCAGGTCTTTTCAGATTTTTGCGAAATGGGAGCTATCGCTTTCAGCAATGCGGTTGACTTTGCACAACGAGACAAACGCGAAGAACGGTATCTGCAAATCGTCAAAGGCTACGACCGCGAAGAGCTTGAGAGCTTATCTCGCGGCCTTGCTCACCTCACGATGGCGCTTGAGAACGATTTTGAGGATGTTCTTGGCCGCACTTTTCACGACCTCGAATTACACAATAAATGGGCGGGTCAATTCTTTACGCCTTACAGCGTCTCTCAGATGATGGCCAAGATGACTATTGGCGATCCGGAAGACCTTAAGGCCAGAATCGCCCAGCGTGGTTTTGTCACGGCACAGGAACCCGCTGTTGGTTCCGGCTCAATGGTCATCGCTCTGGCTC
>CAZFKB010000248.1:0-2613 GCA_964519785.1 uncultured Candidatus Obscuribacterales bacterium
GCGGAACTCTCCTTCGAGTTCACGGCAGTTAAAGTACGAAAAGCGGAACCCTCCTGCAAGCTCACGGCAGTTAAAGTACGAAAAGCGGAACCCTCCTTCGAGTTCACGGGCGAAGTGAAAAATTACAGAAATAGGAGATCTGATTCTCTAAGGAGAACACTAGACCTCTAATGAATGAGAAGACAAACACCACATCCTCGTTCAATGCAAAAGCAATTGAAACGCGAAGTGCTCACAAAAAAACCGTCTGCAAAATTCCATAAGGTTTGAGCAGAGGATTTTTTCAAGAAATGGAAACTAGCTCTTTAGGCTGATTTTCCACTACTTCAGAATTAAATTGAACAATGTAATAGTTTCAAACACAAAACCAACCGATATTCCCCAAGCAGCACAGAGCGCGGGTCTACTCTCTATCCAAAGCGGCCACCAATGCGCGGTGGCTAAATCGTTAGGAGCGCCTACGGCAGTAATTGTGTGGGTTTTGCGAGCTGTTTGGAAAAAATTCCTGTGTGTGTATCGGGGTTGGTTTTGATGTGAAACCCTACGCTTAGTGGCATCCCACCTCAAATAAATCGCATCTAATTTCCAAGTAACGTAAACGGGTCTGCGCGCCACAACTGGTGGCACTTTGCCACGATATCAAGTGGTGTATTTGGTATCACAAAATTTGTTTGCGCAGCTAGCGCTAAGTCCAAAACTCTGTGCCTGACTGGATATACAAACTTTAGTAACAGACTAATCTAATTTGGGAACAAAAAAATTATGTCTACCTATATAAAACTGACCCAATACCTAAACTATTTACTTAAGAAGTGATAGGGAAAAGCAAACTTCCTTTCCTGTGGGCTTTTCGGTCAATTCGAGGTTTGAAATTTCAAAATTGCTCAAATTACCTTTAGGTCCCACAATTTCCAACTCACCGCTTTTCTCAAGTGGAATAACGACTTTCTTCAAGTGATCTAAAATGACTGATTTTTCCGCTAACTTCACCAGACCCGACGATACCTGTGACCAATCCAGCTCCACGTCTTTTGGAAATGGTACTTCCATTTCGAGGTCATACCGAAGCTTATTCTTTTTACTACCGCCAAAGTTACAGATCACTTTGCCTTTTCCTACGGCTTCGCCACTCATTTTCCATGGTTTAGTTTCCCATTCTTCTCGCTTGATTATGCCTGTTTTTTCAACAGTTCCGTCAATTGCGACGTTGGCTTTAGCTATAAAGTCGAGAACGTCTTTTTTGCTGCTCTTCATTTCGGTAATATCGAAATTATCAATCTGAACAGTCTTTACGATTGCATTCCGGTATCGCCAGGCGGTTTCTTCTTTGACCGTTTTGTCCAAATTGAGCGTGTATGCAGTAGGAATTTTCTTACGCAAAGCAGCTTCTAATGCTACATTTGGAATTTCGATTGCACACCGTTTAACATCAACAAGCATGTCGCCGTTATTAAAATTGACGTTGAGACTTTTAGCCGAAACGTCTGCATCATAACCATCGAGCATACTTGTATTACCCAATGCAAACTGCAAATCGCTCGAAATGTTCACCGAAGAACCCGTAGTAATGAGAAAATCACCGCTGAGTTTTTCGAGATTGATCTTACGCTTTTTAGTTTTAAGTATGGCGTTACCAACCTTAAGCGTTATTGGGAGTCGCACTTCAGTAGGTTCATTTTTATTTTGCGGATCGTCTTTTTCTAACAACATTTCAGCAGGAAGCTTAATAGTGCTTCCACTGCCACATTTGAGTGCAAAAGACGCGTTCTTTGCATCACAAATAAATTCGTTTAGTTTGGCATTGCCGCCTTCAAGATTAAAGTCTAGTTTGTCGGCTTTACCATAAACAACTTTTCCGACATTCACATCAGAAAGTAAAAATGCCATATTTGCTGTTTTGGTATTTATTTCAATTTTGCCGTTAGAGGCTTTTGCTGTGCCTGTTGTGACAAATTTTGTCGGCCGACTATTGTCTTTGATATCGACGCTAAGGACTCCTGGAATACGTCCAGGAAAATGCCCTATTGTTTGATGAATGTCAGTCTTCAAAGTCAGATCTGTGTCTGTCATGTCCATAGAAGAATAAAGGTGCATATTTGGATGCACTCCTTTTTGCTTTTCCCACCAGAACTCTTTCAAACCCATTTCACCTAGCTTGCTCAATGTGTGTGAGCGTTTGTTTTTTCCAAAACGAAAGGCACAATTTTCAAGCTTTACAGGCTCCAGTTTCGACCCTTTGATCAATGACAGTCTCATTCTGTCCGAAAAACGTTGAATAGCAAAATTCATCTGCAATTCGCCGCCATCAAACTCACAATCAACTTTTTCGCCAATCCATTTGCAGCCAGGCATAAAATGTAAGTCGAATGAGCTTGTACCTTGAAATGTAAGATCCGGCTTTACAACGGCATCTTTAACGAAGATACTCGAGTGTTCTGCCAGGTGTAATTTCTTTTTGCCAAAAGTCATGTAAGAGTCAGGGCGCATTTCGAGCCTTATCTCATCTATCTTGAGCGAATCGACCATTCCCGAAATTCCACCATTTGGAACTTCGAGTTGAATCAAGTTAAAGAAAAATACTGCAAGGGCGCGACCGAGATTGAATTTTCCTTT
>CAZFKB010000249.1:0-2608 GCA_964519785.1 uncultured Candidatus Obscuribacterales bacterium
CATAAAAATCGAGAGTCTCTTTGTTTATTTTGGCATCGTGGGCTGCCTGCGCTATTGTCTGATTTGATTTTTCGCCTTTTTGCCATTTTTTTAGGATTGTGTGACACATCTGGTTGAAATGACCGACGCCTTGCACCATGCGCAAGAATCGTGGGTTGAATAAGTTGGATTTCTTTGCTAATGCCCGTTTGATTCCGGTTCCTGACCACTCTAAATCAAGAGGGAAATGCTGGACACTAAATGACATGTCAGTTGGTGCTATAGGTGTTTCAAGTTCGGTTAGAAGCTTGCAGAAGTTAGGATAGGTCGACTTGTTGAAAACCATGAATCCGGTATCGATAGGGATTTGCCGCCCATTATCGGTTACAATTATTGTATTTGCGTGACCGCCAATTCTTTCGTCTTTCTCAAAAAGAGTCACCTCCATTTGTTTGCTCAATAAGCGCGCACATCCAAGTCCTGCTATGCCACCGCCGATGATAGCTACCTTGGGCTTCATTTGACGACCCTGAGATCCCAAACAAGGCCGCAATAGCTCATTGCTTTAAGAATCATATAAGTAAGGTCGATTTCCCAGAACTTTTGTCCCTGGTTGACGCTGCCAGGATTTTTGTGATGGTTGTTGTGCCAGCCTTCGCCCATAGTAATGAGCGCTAAGATAAAGTTGTTTCGACTTGAGTCGTCGGTATCGTACCGTCTGGTGCCAGCAATATGCGCTAGTGAATTGATAAAACAGGTACAGTGAAATAAAACAATTGTAGATAGAAATAGCCAGGCAACATACTTAAATCCGCCAATTGCAAAACAAACTACGCTCAAGACTGTTATTGGAACCCAGTCGAATCTGTTGAGCCATACAAGCTCCGGATATAAAGTAAAGTCTTTAATTCTTTCATAGTCTGTTGGAATGTTTTTTTCGCTAGTGATCCAGCCAATGTGCGACCACATGAATCCGCTTTCTACAGGAGAGTGGATATCTTGCTCTTTGTCTGAAAACTTGTGGTGGTGTCTGTGGTGCGAAGCCCACCACAAAGGCCCACGCTGGCAGGAGGAAGTGCCTATGAAGGCGAAAATAAATTGCAAGATGCGCGAGGTCTTGAATGACCTGTGAGCAAAGTATCGATGAAAAAACGCCGTAATGGCAAACATTCTAACCCAGTAAAAAGCAATTGCAAGAAGCACTACATCTGTAGTGACACCAAAACAAAAAGCGCTTAATCCTAGTGCATGAAGAACTACAAATGGTATCCATCTGCCTAGGCTCGATGTGTTATCGGTCTTGCTCAGCTCGGACAAAGACTTGGAAGCGTTATCCGAGTCGAGCGCTCTGAGTATTTTTTGAGCCAACATTGGAATTTTGCCTGGTTTTTGGGTTTATGGCTCAATCTTATAAATGCAAGATGATTTTCAGGTGAACGCAAAACAGCTGAGTATTTATTTAGTCAGCGTTATCTTTCCTGTGCCGTTGCAAATGGGACATTTGCCCATGTTTTTTGGGCGTCCGTTGACATATTCGATAACTTCGCCCATGTGGTCGTTGCTCCAATATTCGGAACCGCCTTTGCCGGCTTTGTCCAGGTAAGGAAAGACCATCCAGACCAATCTGTCTGGAGTGCCTTCTACTTTCATTTTGCGCCAGCCCTTCATGCTTGGTTTTAGACAGTTGCCAGGGCAAATGCCTTTCATCATGCACGAAAGCTGCTGGGCATATTTCTGAGCTTTGTTTTTGACTGTGACGCGCTTGCCGTTTTGTGCTACCGATTCGTATTGTTTTAGCGCCTTGCCGTATTCTTTGAGGTGGAAATAACACCGCCCTACAAGAATTGCACATTCGCCGTCGTCGGTAGCGGTTTCGGCTGCCTTTTTATAATGCTTGAGAGCGTCTGAATATTTTTTTTCCTGAAAAAACTTGGTGCCTTCTGCATATTCTTTCTGGCGCAATTTTTCTTGCTCGCCGTTTGCGTCTTCCTGTGCAAAGGCAGGTATGCAAAGAATCAGTGATAAAAAGACTACTTTAGATAATCTTGATAGCACCATCATTAAGTTAAAATGATTGTTCATAAGAAGATTGCAGGAAATTGAAAATGAATATAGCCAGAGTATCAATTGCGTTTTTAATGTGTTGCATAAGCAATCTTCCCCTTTATGCGCAGGAATCAACACCAGATACTGGTCAAACTACATGCAAAGCCGATATCAAAATGACGGTAAGCGATTTGATTGAAGGGTTCAATCGAAATGCAAAGAAAAATCACTTCAAAGTGAAGATGAAAAAGTCCAGCCCGATAATTAGTGTCAATTGCAATCCGGATTTTAATTATTTCGACCTTGGCGTAGGCAGGGAAGTTGCAGCTATAGCGACAGTTCCAAAAAGGGGAGATGACCATGTAAACTCAATTTATATAGGATATTTTCCTGATGCTGCAAGCGGTAGCACTGCTGATGGTATCCATTTCGACAAGAATTATACCGATATGATTGCCACTATTTTTCAAACACTCGAAGCAGATAGAGCGCGCGAGCCCGAGACTTACCTGAACAAGTTGCGTATGCATCCAAGTCTTTCTATGCCTGATGGACAGTCTCCCGATCATGCTTTTGGTAAATT
>CAZFKB010000250.1:0-2590 GCA_964519785.1 uncultured Candidatus Obscuribacterales bacterium
GAGTTATTGAATGAAAAGAATTTTGCTTTTTTTAGTCACTAATCTGGCTGTCGTTCTGGTTCTCAGTATTACTCTCAGGTTACTGGGCGTCGACAGAATTTTGGATGCTCAAGGGACCGGTCTTGATCTCAATTCCTTACTTGCTTTTGCAGCCGTTTTCGGATTTGGCGGTTCATTCATCTCACTTGCCATGTCCAAATGGACAGCCAAACAGATGACTGGAGCGCAGGTCATTGAAATGCCGCGCAACGCTCAAGAACATTGGTTAGTCACCACAGTACAAAAGCAAGCACAAGCCGCTGGAATCGGCATGCCAGAAGTAGCCATCTATGACGCGCCAGATGTCAACGCATTTGCCACCGGCATGTCTAAGAACGATGCGTTGGTTGCGGTCAGCACTGGATTACTCAACAACATGAATCAAGACGAAGCAGAAGCCGTATTGGCGCATGAAGTGAGTCATATTGCCAATGGCGACATGGTCACATTGGCGCTGATTCAAGGTGTAGTCAATACGTTTGTCATGTTCTTTTCTCGTGTGATCGGACATACGGTTGATCGTGTAGTTTTCAAAACGGAAGAAGGACATGGTCCAGCTTTTTGGATAACAACGATCGTAGCCGAATTACTGCTCGGTATATTGGCCACCATCATTGTCATGTGGTTTAGCAGACAGCGTGAATTCCGCGCCGATGCCGGAGGTGCAAGTTTGGCCGGCAGAAATAAAATGGTCGCAGCGCTACGTCGACTCCAAATTAATTCACAACAAGCACAACTTCCCGAGCAGCTCTCTGCATTTGGAATTTCTAGCGGCGGCGGCGCAGGCTTGCGCAATTTGTTTAGATCCCACCCTCCGTTAGAAGAAAGAATTGCTGCATTAGAAACCCAACGTTAATTCTATTCTGTTTAACTCGAATTAAAGCCGCGATCTAGCAATTAGGTCGCGGCTTTTTTTTGGTGTGTCAATATCGGAATAAAAATAATGGAATGGACGCCCACTACCCTAAAGGGCATCGAAGTGCCAAGGTAGTGGTGCAATAAAGCCTGCCAAATCGAGAGGAGCGTCCGACATGAAGATTACAACGATAGGCATTGATTTGGCAAAAGAAGTATTTCAGATTCACGGGGTAGATATGCATGGTAAAGCGGTACTACGCAAGCGACTGCGCCGTAGCGAGATGGTGAGGTTTTTCGTCAATCTTGAGCCTTGCTTGATTGGTATGGAAGCCTGCGGTAGTTCACACTACTGGGCGAGAAAGCTGTGCGAATTTGGACATACTGTAAAACTCATGTCACCCCAGTTCGTAAAGCCCTATGTGAAGACTAACAAACATGACATGGCGGATGCGGAAGCGATTTGTGAAGCAGTAAGTCGGCCCAACATGCGTTTTGTGCCGATCAAAAACGTTGAGCAGCAGGCCATCCTGTCGGTACACCGTGCCAGACAGGGTTTCGTCAAAGCCAGAACCGCGCAGGCAAACCAGATACGAGGTTTACTCTCTGAATTTGGTATTGTGATACCTCAGGGCATCCGATCCATCCACAAGCGTATCCCGGATATACTCGGAGATGCCGAGAACGGTTTACCAGGCTCCCTGCGCCCTTTATTGGAAAAACTGAATGATCACCTCAAGGAATTGAATCGTCAGGTGGAGGAACTGGAGTTGCAGATCAAGCTGTGGCATAAGGAGAATGAAGCCAGTCAAAGACTGGAAGCCATCCCCGGCATTGGTCCGATTACGGCGAGCGCCATTGTTGCAACTGTGGGAGATGCCACGGAATTCAAGAACGGCAAGCAATTATCGGCATGGTTCGGACTGGTTCCAAAGCAACGCTCCAGCGGAGGCAAACAGACGTTACTCGGTATCAGTAAACGTGGCGATACTTACTTGCGCACATTGCTGATTCATGGAGCGCGTGCGGTTGTACGATTTGCTGAGAACAAAGCTGAATCAGAAAGCTGGTTGCGCAAACTGATAATACGGCGAAACAAGAATATTGCTGCCGTTGCACTGGCAAATAAGAACGCGCGTATTATTTGGGCACTGCTCGCGAGGGACACTAAATTCCACCCTGATCACACTCTGGCACTGGTCGCCGCCAGAGCTTGATCGGGGCCAGCTGAATAAAAATGTACTGATAATATTGTAATAAAGCGGGTTTAAAGATAAAAACTTTCATTGATTGCACAGGTAATCATGACGTGATGGCGAGTCTGGTCAGACCGTGAGTGGCTAAACCTATATTAAACCAAGTGCATAGAGCACGTTGACGTGATAAGGAACTACTCAGCAAATTCCATCAGGGACAGAGGCAAACGCTTCGCATAGAGTCCGGATGTATGGCTGCAATCTCGTACCTTCTCAAAATCAGCAATTGAATGCTTGGCAAATGTGAGCGTCCATGTATGGTCAAGTAGGAGGTAGATATACCTAGGGTAGGATGTAATAGAAAAAAAATGTCGCAAACCCAAAAAAATATATGCCGTTATATACGCTATCCAGAGATAAACAATATGAGACCTTTGCGCGGCTTCAATCCCAACTCATGGGTCAGCAGTTGATACAATGTTGTGGTCAAACAAAACTGG
>CAZFKB010000251.1:0-2577 GCA_964519785.1 uncultured Candidatus Obscuribacterales bacterium
CGCGGGAAAACAACTAAACAAAAGAACAACCATCAAAACCAGCCAGACATGATTTGCTTCCCAGATTGGGCCTATCGCTTTTTCTATTGTTTGTCTTTGTAGGGCTTTTCTTGGTCCGCTTGCCATCAAATCCCAGAATCCGCCTCCATAGTCAGCTCCGCCCATAACCGCGTACAGTGTCAAACTGATGATGCCGGCAAGACAGACTAACTCAGGATTGCTTATCTGCAATAGTATTGCTCTCCAAAATCAGGGGACTTTTGCCGATTTGTCTGAATACCAGGAAGACTACAATCAAAGCTAAGAATATGTACAAAAGTGTAAATAGAACAAATGTGTATGCAAGTCCAGGCATTGGTGTTACCGAAGACGAAGTGCGTAAAACGTTTTGCACTATCCAGGGCTGACGTCCAACTTCGGTTACCATCCATCCAGTTTCAATAGCAATAAAACCAAGCGGTGATGCCAATATTACTGCTTTTAGAAAAGTATCTGAATCGGGTAATTCTTTAGTTTTATAGTAATTGAACAGAGCCCAGGCTGAAACAAGCATCATCAGAATTCCGCATGCCACCATTATTTGGAAACAGGTATGAACCAGAGTTACGTTGGGCCAGTCTTCTTTTGCAAAATCGTTTAGTCCTTTCACTACTGCGTTGTGATCGTGAAATGCAAGTAAACTAAGCAAGTTTGGTATTTTTACGATGCCACCAATGTCTATGGGGGCACCAGCTTTGGTTTCGTAGTGCGCTTCCATTGCAGCAAGCTTTATCGGTTGCACGCGTGCAGTTAGTTGAGCCATTACATCGCCAGATATTGGTTGAATGAGCGCCATTGCTCCACCGACCCACAAAGCCAGTGCTAGAGCGCGACGATGAAATAGATTTCTTTTGTTTTTCAAAAGCAAAGACGCATGTATTCCAGCGATGCAAAACGCTGTCGCTGCATAAGCAGCAATAAGCATATGTATAGCTTCTGGAATGCCTGCCTGATTGAGCATTGCTGCTACAGGATCGATATCGACGGGTTTGCCATTTTCCAGTCGAAATCCGCAAGGGGTATTCATCCAGCCATTGGCAAGACAAACAAATAAAGCTGATAAACCGCCGCTTAACGCCACCATGATTCCGGCAAATAGATGTGCTTTGCGCCCAACTTTGTTCCAGCCATAAAGATAGATACCCAGGAAAATAGCTTCTGTGAAAAATGCAATGCCTTCAAGCGCAAATGCAAGTCCAACTATTTCGCCTGCAAAACGCATAAAGCCAGGCCATAAAAGTCCCAATTCAAAAGAAAGGACAGTTCCTGAAACTGCCCCAACCGCAAATAATATAGCTGTGCCTTTTGCCCATCGTTTGGCAAGCTCTTCGTATTCTTTGTGACCAGTTTTGTGCCATAACCACTCAGATAAACACATCATAAGTGGAAGCGCTATGCCGATAGCAGCAAACACGATGTGAAAAAACATCGACATTCCCATCTGGCAACGAGCTATTACGAAATCATTCATAAACAAAGCCGTCCTATGCCAGAGAATTTAGCACAAACCAGGAGCCCATTCAAGCGTAAGTAATTGGTGCGAATAATACAAAATAGGTTCTTCAGCTGATTTTATACCAAGCGGGTCGAGCATTGTGTTTACTCTGAATTGAGCTTCTGCAGGCTGCAGCGGCCAGGGCGCATGGTGTACTTCTGCCTTGTAGACGTCGTCGCCTTTTTTTGTGAATAATCGGTATCTTTCGGTCAGAAAATAAGGCAGTCCATGAGGGTCTTTGGTTGCATCAAAATTTTGTCCAATAGGTCGATACAAAACTTTGAGTTGGCAGTCTGGTCCTCTTTTGTCATCACGCAGACTTTCATAGAAAGACCATCCGTCCATTCGACGTTTACGCATTCTGGCATTGAAATAAGGCAGGCTGTATGTGATGCGGGCACCATCGACTGCAAGTGGATTTGATGCATCAAGACTGAAAAAATAAACTCCAGGTGTGCCTTTGTATTTGATATAAGTGCGCACATTCAATTCCAAAAACTCACTTATGTATGGCAAGTAAGGCGTTTTTGCAAAACGTACTTTGCGCATTACAAAAGGAACTATGCCAATCCAGGCGCTCTGGTCATAAGTGTCTACTTCGAATTCTCTGGGAATCAATGATGCCATCTGGGCTGTTGAAACTCGCCAGTGTGCAAAAAGGAGCTCGTCCCAGCACTGAGTCATGAGCCATGGCGTGCTTGGGGGCGGATAGCTGCGATGAGCGGTGGACTTGAGAATGTCAGCTAAATTCATGCCACCATGATAATAGTAAAGGGTTGGCAAGAGTATAATATATCAACATCCTGGGTTATAGGGCATGAAAAATGAGTTCAAAATTGTTGATTCCTGGTCTGTTGGTAATTTCAATTTTTGGTTTGCAAATGCAAACAGAAGTTTGTGCTCAAGGTCAAAACGAGAAGAAAATCTTTTATGAATTGCGCGATGCTTTGCGCAATAAACTGGATAACAATCAAGCACCAATAGCTCCAGTGCAAAATCAAACGCCACCACTTCCGGTGCAGCAGCAAGTAACTCAACCTTTG
>CAZFKB010000252.1:0-2573 GCA_964519785.1 uncultured Candidatus Obscuribacterales bacterium
CGAGCCACGGCTTTACCGGTCACCTGGGCACAGCGCTGATAGAGCTTGCAAACATGTCTGAAAACACTTTTGCACGCCTGCTTTTAAAAACAATCTACTGGATATTACCTGACCTATCTAATCTTACAAGAATAATATCTTTGCTCATGTATGGGCATTATCCTTCTAAAGAGATGATTTTGTTCCTGTCCTGTTATGTGCTTGCCTTCATTTTATTTCTTTTGTGTTTGGCTGCCATTATTAACGAACGCAGAGAATTCCCCTAAATGGAAAGCTTGATGGATGCGATAACTGATTTTCTGACATCAAGTCAGTATGCCAGTTTGCGAATGATTATTGCACCTATCTTGGGTGTTTGCATCGGCTCTTTTCTAAATGTGGTGGCGTTGCGCTCACTTGCAGAAAAATCCTGGATTCATCCGCCTTCTCATTGCCCACACTGTAAGCACAAACTTGGCTTTTTAGACCTTATTCCATTGCTCAGTTTTATGATGCTCAAGGGCAAATGCAGATATTGCAATCAGACAATTTCGCTCCAGTATCCATTGACAGAGCTTTTCACTGGTCTGATTTTTTTCCTTGTAAGTCAAACTTTTGGCTGGACATTGAGTGGGCTTGCTATGGCTTTCTTTTCGTGCACTTTGATTGCGGTTACTTTGACCGATTTAAAAGAGAAGCTCATTCCGCACGAAATCACATACCCTTCAATGCTGCTTGGGATTATATATAGCTCTTTTTTCGGCACTGGATTTTTTAACACCATGTCTGGTGTTGGAATAAGTTATGTATTGTTCGATTTTATTGATTTTTATGGTCTTATAAGCATCCGATGGTTTCAAGGCGCCAATTCTTCAACAGAAGACGAAAACGAACAAGAATCTGAAAATTCAAAGTCTGAAGTAGAAGAATTCGACCCAAGCATCGACCGCAACTTCGAAATTGTCGAGCCTAAAAAAGAAGAAAAAAAATTCTATGGCGACGACGAAGACGACGTAGTTATGGGTGGCGGCGATGCTGTTCTTGCAGCAGTCATTGCAGCATGGCTTGGTATGGAAAAAATGCTACTTTCTGTAGCGCTTGCATTTTTAGTTGGCTCTTTAATGGGGGCGGTTTACGTTTTTACCGACATGAAGCGTCGCGGTACATTAAAACTCGTGATAAAACCGGCCATTTGGGGATTTGTTATAGGACTGGGTTTAATGTGTTTGCCGCTTGGAGCAGTAGCATTATTATCACACGACACATCCACCTGGATGACCCCGAATCTGGCGCTCCTGGCGCTTGCAGGGGGATTTTGCGGTGGACTCGTGTCAGCCGTTTTTACCGGCTCACGCTTTTCAGTTAAGTTTCCTTTTGGACCCTCACTTGCAACTGGAGCATTTTTAGTGATGCTTCTAAGCAATAATCTTAGTAAGATGGAATATACGGGCGAGTTCTGGAGATTTTAAGCGGAGATTTAAAATTGTTCGGTCTTGGGTTTAGCAAAAAAGATGGACCAAGGCTTGGCGTCGATATCAATAGCGATAGCGTCACTCTGATCCAGCTTGAAAAAACGAGAGCTCACATAGAAGTGAGTAGATTTGCTTCATCCCCAACCCCAGCAAACACTGTGCGCGAAGGTCTTGTCACCGACCCTCAAACTATAGGTGCTGTAATTCTTGAACTTATTCAAGAAGCCGGAATTCCAATCTCAGGTTCGGCGCCAACACTCAATATGACTATTCCGGCGCAAGCAGCAGTAATTCGTCTGATACCAGTTCCAACTGGTATGCCAGCAGAAGAGTTAGCAGAAGTTGTAACCCAAGAAGCGGCTAATCACATTCCCTACAATATTCAAGACGCCAATTTAGACTGGTCTTTGATGCCCGCCACCGAACGAACCGACCCCGATGGGGTAAGACGAGTCGATGTCATTCTTGCAGCCGTTCAGCGCTCTATAATCGAGTCCTGCTGGCTCACCACTGACAGTGCCGGGGCAAAACTTGGCAGAGTTGAAGTGTCATCACTAGCTGCCATTCGCGGTCTTGCCTTGAGTGGTTATCTGGGCTCGACCGGACACACTTCTATGCTCGTGAACATTAGACAAGATGCAACTGACATCAACATCATCAGAAGCTCGATGCCCCTTTTTGGACGCTCTATTCTTGTTGGCGTAGAAACACTTACAGAGGCAATATCGCGCAGTCTCGATATCGACTTCGAACAGGCGCTTGATTTATTACCGCAACTGCCTGTGTTTGGCATAGCACCAAGAAATGAAATTCAAGGTCACGCAGCTCAAGTTGCAAGAACTATTTTTAGCGATATAACAGACGAGCTAGAGCGTTCGCTCGAATATTTTCAATCGCAAGGAAACGAAGTCAATTTAGACAAAATTATTATCACTGGACAGGGCTGTATGGTACCCCAGATTGATAACTATATTTCAAACAGATTAGGGCGCAAAGTGCTTTTGGGCAATTCGATGCGCGACATGGTTTTCGACAAATCGGTAATTGTCGATCGTATGCAGCCCATTTTATCGGGACTAATAGGTTCTGCCCTAGAGCCGACATGGAGTCCAAATTACACAG
>CAZFKB010000253.1:0-2564 GCA_964519785.1 uncultured Candidatus Obscuribacterales bacterium
AGTTTTTTCAATGCTTCCTGCAGGATTTCTTTGGCATCTGCTTCAGAGGCGCCTTGAGCGTAAATCAATTCGGTCGCAAGTATAATTGCCACTTCGGGCTTGTTATCTGCCAAAGCCGCTTTGGCAGCCTTTGTTTGTTTACTGTTATCTGGTCCATACAGACGGGATAGTGTTCTACCCTTTAATAAAATAATGTGACGTGAATCATTGTCGTAAAAGGTAGCAAGACAGATGTCGTCAAGCGCTTCTTCCGAATTGCTTTCATGCGATTTGGCGCGGGCGAAATAAGCTTCAGCCAGGTCTTTAGCTAACTCTTCGTCTTGCCCAGACTGAAAATACGCTTTTTTCAAAGAGTCTATTGCTTGTGTGTATTTACCTGACTGCAAGGCTTCTTTGCCTTCCAATTGTAATTTACTCACCTCTTGCGACAAAGCGAAAGCTTTAGAGTCTAGACAAAGACAAAGAGACAGAGCTAAGAGAGCACCAGAGATAAATCTATTTTTTTGTTTCGCCATAAATCGATAGTTTATTCCCAAAAGGATCGGTAAAGTCAGCAGAGAATCCAATGTGGTCGGTGGTGGCACAAACTTCTTGTGGGGCTTCCTGAGAGAACTTGATTCCCTTGTTTTTCAAAGCTTCAAAAGCTTCTTTGATATTTTCGACTTTGAAGACTAAGACTGGCGTAAGTGTTTTTTCACAAGCAAGTTTCATGTCTGGTTCGCTAGTGTGTAAAGCAATTGTGGTCGGTCCGGATTCCAGTTCTACCCAACCTTGATCTTCCATTTTTACTTTGAATCCAAGTTTATCGGTATAAAAGCCTGTAGCCTCCTTTGTGTCGGGGACATAGATGATTACATAAGAAAGTGTTTTCAATTTGATGTCGGTGCTTGCAGGCATGTCTGGAACCTCTAGAAAATAGTCTGTAAATATATTGAAGGAGTATATAAGAACCTAAAAGAGCTTGCTTTAAATGCAAGCTCTTTCGAGGGATGAATTGGTCAATTGAGGGCGGATCTAAAACTTCTATGTTTGTTTGACAAGCTGATGAACAGCCATTTCGCTCCATTTTTCACTTATGAGATCGCGTAATAACTCTACGCTTTGTAAGAGCTTTTGTTTGCTTGAAACAATTTCTCCGTCTATACGAAGTTGAGGAGCGTCTTTATTTTCGGTTTTGTCTTCTACCAACTCGACTGGCAAAGGAAGCCGTTCTTCGGCAATCACAATTTCAAGCGCATTAAGTGCTTGTTTATAAGTTGAGCAACCGGGTGCATACAGTAGTTCTAAGCGCATAGCGAAATAACCCCCTTGCAAAAGCGGAAGGATGATGGCTGAACAGGCTCATTCGAGTGAGTCTGGCAGGGAATATAAAGGAAATATGAATGCCGTGATGAAAGTATACACTTCATAGCCATGTTGCCAACATTATTTCTAGTCGATTGATCTTAATTGCCTTTCATAAAAGCCGAAAGCTTTGTAGAGACTGAATCGCGCGCTCACCCGTTTTTGTTAGAGACTTGCTCCAGTCGTTGAATTGACTTATGCAATGTCTGTGTTTTTTCTACGTCTCCTAGTTGTTTTTGGAAAATAGCAAGCAGCAGTTCATTGTCGGGAAGAATGCTTGCAGAAAGTTCTTTGAGCTTGACCTTTTGTACTTCCTTTGAGAGAAGTCCGTATTTGTTTTTGAATTGAGAGAATCGGAAATTGGTCGATTCAGCCACTCCTGTCTCAAGGATGGCCAAATCGGTTTGAGAAAGCTTTTTTTCTTTGTAGGCTTTTGCAAGTGAATTTTGTAAAAGCGGCAAAGCGTGTGCATCGTCTTTCTTTTGGAAGAATTTCATCGATTTGTTCAAGTCTTCTTTCCAGGTAGTATTGGCAAAAGCCGGCTCGACGCAGGTCAGGCAAATTAAAAATAGAAATCCGAAAATTCCTAAAAGAACATTTTTCATTCAAACTCCAGAGTCACTAAATATGGTGCCTTTGTTTTTTTTATCAATTTCGTTATGCGTGACGAACCATTTCTTCCAACGCATCGACGTTGTGAATGGTGACTTTTTTCGATTCTATTTCTATCCAACGGCTAGATCTGAATCTGTTCAAAATTTGAGTAACCGTTACACGAGAGGAGCCGACGAGGTCTGCGATTTCTTGATGAGTCAAAGGGAATTCGACTCTAATGCCTGACGGAGTTACTTTGCCGTGATTTTCTGCCATGGTCAAAAGCAATCGGGCAACTCGACTTGGGACTTGTCTAAACACGAGATCTTCAATTCGTGCTTGGGCTTGTTTCAGTCGCCCACCTGTTATTTGCAATAAGCGCAAGCCAAATTCTGGATTTTCTCGGATAAAATTGCGAAAAACTTCTTTATCTATCTGATATATACGACTTTCTTCTAGAGTCTCAGCGTAGCTATCGTGCTCACCAAGTTCCCACGCCGCTTCTCCTATCAGATCTCCTGGTCCAAGCAAAGCCAGAATGACTGTTGTGCCCTCTGGGGAGAGGCGAGTAACTCGGACTCGACCTTTCTCTATAAAGAAGATTGCGTTTGAAGGGCTACCTGGAT
>CAZFKB010000254.1:0-2519 GCA_964519785.1 uncultured Candidatus Obscuribacterales bacterium
CTGCTTAATGTAATCTTTTTGTGTAACCCCACCCTTGAGCAGACCGGGACCCTGTCCATAAGCCAGTGCATTAGTTCCAAGACCAACGCTCGCGGTCAGGTAGAAAAGTGCCATGGCTTTGCTCAATATTTTCAATCAACTACTCTCTTTTGAAAAGCAATACTTCAATAATATCCTAAGCCTTCTGAATTTAATGTACTGTAAAACCTAAAAAAGTAAACTCGCATTTACCCCATGCTTTTGGAGATCCCAAGGTTAAATGAGCGACACGCCCAAAACCCCACCATTTATCGAAGCAGGCATTGTTGACAGCCACGCACACCTGATGCAGGAATACTTCAAAGACAGCCTGGACGAGGTAGTAGAGCGCACTTTCGCACGAAAAGTTGTTCAAATGGTGAACCCTGCGGTCATAGTGAACAACGCCGAAGAACTGCTTGAACTCTGCCAAAAGAATCCAAATATTTATATGGCGCTTGGCCAACATCCCCATGAGGCTAAAGACTGGACTGAAGATGACGCCTCTAAGCTAGACAAAATGCTCAGCAACGAAAAAATAGTAGCCGTGGGAGAATGCGGGCTCGACTTCTATTACA
The DNA here is from genome assembly GCA_964519785.1 of uncultured Candidatus Obscuribacterales bacterium. Classification (GTDB taxonomy): domain Bacteria; phylum Cyanobacteriota; class Vampirovibrionia; order Obscuribacterales; family Obscuribacteraceae; genus Aved-18. The sequence continues at coordinate 597 of CAZFKB010000254.1, forward strand.
ACCACTCAGAGCGCGAAGTTCAACTAAATGTCTTTCGCGAGCAAATAAAATTGGGCAAAAAGCACAGCAAACCAGTTGTGGTCCATTGTCGCGATGCATGGCAAGACTGTCTGGATATATTAAACCAAGAGCAAGATGGCACTCTACAAGGCGTCTTTCATTGCTTTACCGGCGGACCAGAGCTTTTGCCTGCAATAGAGAAACTGGACTTTTATGTTTCATTTTCGGGCATACTGACCTATAAAACAGCCAAAGAAATTCAAGAAGCTGCCAAACTGGTCAAAAAAGATCGTATGCTGGTAGAGACCGATTGTCCGTATCTAGCGCCTATTCCAATGCGTGGCAAGCAAAATGAACCCAGCTTTGTCTGGTGGACCGCGCAAAAATTGGCGGAAATAAAGGGTATGACATTAGAAGAGACTGCTCGTGCGACCAGTGAAAATACGCGTCGATTGTTTAACTTACCAGGAGTATAAAAAATGAACGTCTTTGGCTTTTTGAAAGATAAACTCAAAGCCAAATCGGTAGAAGCACCGACCAAGGACGAGATGGTGAATAATCTCATTCACTATACTTGCAGTCGCGTTTGCTACGGCGTAAAAGATCAGGCCGGAATTTGCTGCACAATAGGTGAGCGCGATTGGATCATCGGTCCCATCACAGATGCCGACCGGTTTTTACGCGATATCTCCAAAAGACTTGGACGCGAATTCACTTTTGACGAAATCTTCTACAGTTATGAAGAAGGTCGCAAAATTTTTCCCGAGCGCGAAACCTGGCAAAACCCCAATAATTATCCAGCACTGCGCGTGGTACTAGACGGCAAAGTCTATCCCTGTCAATTCTTGAGCGAAGACAGAAAGTGCACCATCCAGGACATTAAACCTAAGATTTGCTCTGACTATCTTTGTGAGTATTTACGCGAGTCTATTACAAGACTCGAAGAACGTCTTTAATCTAGTTCTTGCTTTTTTCAACTAGAAAATCATTGGTACAAGAGATTGGCCAGTCGGTACTCAATACTTTAATCGACTTATCTTCTAAATTCAGTAATGCAAGCTCAGCATCATCGTTTCGAGCGCCAGGTCGTTTTGATTTAATGGCTAAACATAACTGATTTTCGTTGCGCCAGCTCGGTGTAAATTTGACCCCGGCAGCTTTTTCTGCAGGAAGCACTGTCTGAATTTTTTTGTCTTCTACAGTCAAAATATGTGTAGCTCCAGATTTACTGCATAATGCAATTTTGCTACCATTTGGACTGACAGAGAAGGTCTGCACATCCAGCCTTTGCAAATCGCCGTTGGTCAGCATTTGCAATTCCGATTTTCCTTTTCTTTTGATAAACAACTCTAGATTCATCGGTGCATCGACTGAAGGGAATTCCACTTTTCTATTACTAAAAATAATGTCACCATTTTGATTAACCTGGACAACATCGCTTGCGTCGAAATTGACCGCGACTTCGACACGTCTTGACTTATTCGGCTCAGCGACATTGACATTGGCACTAGTGATAGTGGCAGAGCGAAATCCTTTACTGGGTCCATCAGCTTCAATAAAATAAATTGACTTGCCATCACGGCTCCAGCACGGATATTTATTGCAGTCAGCCGAAACGATATGTCCATTGCTTCCATCTGCTGCAGCAACATAAAGTGCTTCTGTATCATTTTTTTCTACAAAGCTCACTTTGTTACCCGCGGGCGACACGCCAATATTATCGATTTCATGCATTGTCTTTATGATCAAAACAGGCTCACTAAGCTTGTCTTGTACTGCATTGTATTTTTCAAGAACTTGTATATAAGATTGAGCTTTTGGTAAATTATTCCAATCTGGAATTTTTTCTGCCAATTCTTTTTTGTGCGTGTAGTCTAAATATGCGACAGCTTCTGCTTTCAATTTATTTTCTATGGTCTCATC
>CAZFKB010000255.1:0-2497 GCA_964519785.1 uncultured Candidatus Obscuribacterales bacterium
ATTTGGTGCAGGACAAATTTCGCAAGACGAATTGCTCAAATCACTAATTTTGAAACAAGGCGCAATTCAAGACAAAGCTCGCATGATCGAAAACTATTTGATGCTTACATCAGCCAGTCGACGCAAAATGCAAATTCTGGTCAATGGTGATGAAGTCAGTGTCACCACAGACATGCCCGCAGACACTCCAGACCGCGAGTATAAATACGAGGCGTTGCGTATTGCCGAAACGGCTTTGCAACGAAGCGACGCCGGCTCAGTTTCACGAGTAAATATCAAATTTTTTGCTGTAGGCGGCACTAAGGGGCAATACAAACAAGTAGTCGTGCCGGTTTCGCAAATTCAAGCATTAGATTCAGAAGTGCAAAAAGCGCTTGGGTCGGTCGCCATTTCAAAAGGCGTAGCTACTATGACTGCTGAAGATATTGAGTTAACACCCGGACCTTTGCAATCTGAGCGCGCTTTTTTGCTTGCGGGCATCTCCGAGCTTGAACAGATGGGCGTTGGCACAGCTGCATTCATTAATGCTTTGATGGCAATCGAACAAAAAGTGAAAGACCAAAATACATCTACTCTGGCTAAAGATATTGAATCTTTGAATGGCAGTATAGAAAAACAAAAAGAGACCTATAAAGCCGCTAAGAGCTCCAAACCTATTCACGCTAAGGAAGATCCTCATGCATGTGCGAATTTGGACTCGCTCAAAACAAACTCCAAAGGCAGCATTAACAGATGGGCTTTACAATTTTTCCCTCTACCTGAAACTGATATCCTGAAAGATCCAAACGGATTTCTTGCTTCGTCCAAAGCTCAATTTGAATCCAAATTGGGCGGTAAAAAAGCAGAAGAAATGCCTCAGTTCGCCTGGGCATTACTCTGGTTTGCCGAAGTATTGAAAAATAACGGTCGCGGTGGTGAGGCATCAAGCTTCGAAAAGCAGGCTGCAACTGTCAGCGCGGCAATTCAAGCAAAAGCAAAGCGCTAGGACTTTTCATTGACGGAAAGAGAAGTCCTCAAATAGAATTGAAATAGCCAATGAGGGCTTCTTATGTCCAACTGCAAATTCAAACGCCAATCACAAGGCAGCGTTCTTCTTTTGGTGCTTGCAGTTACACTTGGAATAATCACAGCAATAATCATATTTTCTATAAGTTATGTGAGACTTACCGGAACACAATCGCAGCAGAAATCAGCTATAGAAGCTGCTTCGCTAGCTGCTGCTCGTGAAATAAGCAAAATCGTAATCGATACTCCACAATTTGGATTTATCGGCTTATCAGACTCTGCGCCAAACGGCATTACTACCGCCTCCGGCGATGGCTATGACAACTCAGTCCACAGCATAAACACGCTCATGGGCACTACTCTACTCGATTATCTGATTGGAGAAGAGATTGGCGCAACTTATGGCGGCGACGAAATCAAATTGATGGCTCGCCAGGATCTCGACAATTTAAAAACTGCCGCAGGTCTACTCATGACTACTTTGAACAGTTCAGTTACTCCTACCGGTAGCGGCACCGATAAAAATGGAGCCACAGTACGCCCGTATCAAGAAGCGCTCAACGCCTATAATAGCAACAGAATAAATATGGCAGGCAATTCGTCACTGGCTGCAAACTCTCTTCAATTATCTCTTGGAGGACTGCGTGACGGAGCTCCGACCAATGTGCGAACGCCCACCGGCTGGTCCAGTTCATGGCCGGCTACTATTGCCACTAACCAAAGATACAAATCCTATACCACTATCACAAGAGATGGTATCGATTGGGTTTTCGCCGGAATTGGAGAAGACGTCAAACTGGTAGATATCAACAAATTTCAAACTACAGTATCAGGTTTACCATATCAATTCGGCACGATCGTGCGAGCACAAGCGACTCAAGACGTAAATGATAATGGCACCATTCGTAGTGTCATGTCAGTTGCTTGCGCTCAACCAGCTAGTGTTTACGATCCGCTGCCAGCCCCAGGAGCACTGGTGGTTTCTTATCCAGACGGTCCACCTGGTCCTTCTCCCACATTCTCGTGCGCACAGACTAAATTTGCCGATTTAACATCTTCTAGCGGCTGCCTCAATAATGGAGATGACAGCAGCGACGTTTTAACTGCATCGAATGGCAACGGAGACTATCCGGTGAATAGTACATCCTCATTGGTCAATGGCTCAAGCTCGTGGCCATTAGACTCTGTAGATACAAATCACCTTGCCCATAATGCATGCAAAGTTGCATTCTACGATTGGCTCAGACGGGGCGGCACGAAAGTAAACGTGGGAGCTGTTCTTCCAAAAGTGTTTATGCAAACCTTCCTCCCGGTGCCAAATGACATAAGCTGGTCTTCAGCAATGCAAACAGGTCCTATCCCTGTACCTGCGCCCCACATACCTGGTGGAGTAGCTCATGTCTTCAGGTTCAGAACAGACGGTGATATTGAATATTTCAGAAAAACGGTCAACCCACTGAATTTCTCTGTTGTGAGCGAAAATCAGCTTTGT
>CAZFKB010000256.1:0-2451 GCA_964519785.1 uncultured Candidatus Obscuribacterales bacterium
GAATGAACTTTCACAGCGGGCTGGAAACAATCCCGGGCTCGTGGATGTTCTGGGGAATTCTGGGCGGAGGTTTTCTTTCCGGCGTGTTGCTGATGCAGTTGATAAAACAAAACCCACTGCCTCGGTCGTCGGCAAAGAAACACGGCAAAAAACTTCAACGAAAAATACCGGACAAGGCTCCCGGCAAACGGCTAAAACCGAAGAAGGAAAAGCCCGTAATAGAAGCAGGTCCCAGATTCACCGCCACCTATCAGTAAGCTCCAGCTAGGGTCGAGACTGAGATTGCTCTTTGCTTTCGACGTGAGAAGACATACCCATTCCAACATCTGTGATCGCAGAAAGAATAGGAGATTTGTGCGACTGCATCCCCGGACCGGTCCAGGCAAAATCAGTCGAGGCTATTATGTAGTCCAGATTGTCCTCATAAACCCAGTTGACCTTAATTTGCGGCGATTGCTTTGCCAAAACGGCCTCGAACTGTTTTCTAAGGGCATAGGGCCAGGTTTTGTCCCGGTATCTCGCCAATTTCACCTTGCGCAAACTAGGAGCTTGAGTTAAAACCCAAAGTTTGTCATTGATTTGGAACGAGTGAACGGAAACCAGTCTTAGCAAACGACGTTCCGCGGATTTATGCCCCTGATGAACGGAACAGCGAAGGAGGGAATGCACAGTTTGTCGTTCGACAAAACGCTTGCACAATGGAATTTGATAGCAGTGAACCGTATTCTATGCGGCGTTTCGACTGACTTTGATGCTATCGCTCGAATTCTGCCGGGTCCGAACTATTTTTAGAAAATTGTGCGCGGCGCAGACGATCAGCCATTCCTGACCGACTTTTTCTAGGCCGCGAAAAGAGAATCGGCGAAACTCAAGACTTGCTTCTTTGATTTGTCCGAATGCCGGTTCTACAATGGCTTTTCGTTGAGCGTAAACGGCCTTGCCTGTCTTGGTGCGGAGCTTGCGTCTCATCAGATCTGCTGTTGAAATGTCGCTTGGAATGCGCCCTCTCGGTGACTTAATCACATCAGAGCCGTGCGCAACTCGGCCTGGCGAAATAAGCCAGTCTGTGTTTGCATATTTCTTTTGAAGTGAGATAACTACCGCTTCGCTAAAATACCCGGCATCTGCCAAACCGCGATCCGGTAAAACACCCACTTCTCGGAGAGCCCGCTCGGCGAGCGGTTCCAATTGCTGCTTATCGTTGGCAGCTTGCGTGACGTAAGCGGCCAGTATGATCTGATTGTTCTTGTCGACGGCAGCTTGGGCGTTGTAGCATTGCTCAAAACCAGCTCCTTTCCTCATTATTCTTGATTCTGGATCGGTGAAGTTCCTCTGATCCTTTTCTTTCGGTAGCTCGCCGGTCTGCTTGAGATACTCATCCTCAAGCGCGAACTTTTGCTCCTGAAGTTTGGCGAAACGTTCACGTTTGAACTCCAACTCACGCTCAATTTCTTGCTTGCGCCGGACGTTGGCTGTTCGCCTTTCTTTCTTCAGTTGCTCGATCTCTTGATGGTATTGCTCAACCTTCTCACGCATTCGAGCGTAGCTCATCGCCTTATGCTTGGATGCATTCGCAAGAACTTTTGTGCCGTCAAAAGCGACATCGCCCATCGTGACCAGGTCTGCCTTGATCGCAAGTAAAACAGAGTCCGAGAACAATTCGCTTAAAGCCACTGAATAGTCTGCTCTGAACTTGGTTATGGTGCTGAAGCTTGGGGTCAATCCACCTGACAGGAAACGAAAGTCGACTCGCTCCACGCAGGTGTCTGCCAATTTACGGCTTGACCGGATCCCTTCCATGTAGCCATACAGCACGATCTTGAGCAGCATCACCGGGTCGTAGGCTGGTCGTCCATACTTTACAGCGGTGAGAGGATTTTTACTAAAGCGCGAAACATCTAATTCGTTCTCAATGATGTCGCTAACCAACCGGGCTTGATGATTAGAAGGCAACCAACACCCAGGATCGCTTGGTACGAGGCAGAGTTGAGAAGTATTGGCCGGCAGTAGTCTACTCATGCTGCACGACCTTGAGAATTGACCCCGGATCTGGTATTTTCTTGCATTAGAAAAACTCTCTTTCCTTGTAATGACCGTTTTTTGTCGTAATTAAATGATCTTTCAAAGAAAAGAGTTTTTCAAATTCTTGACACTATATTTAGTATCATTTGTTTAAATTCAGACAGCCAGACTTCACAATCCAGCCTGGCTGACACTTTTGAATTTCAAGGACTTTTAGATCAGACTCCTAGGAGATAGTAGCGTCCAACAATGCGCCAGCGGACAATCTTTGGCGAGGTACTCGTCTTTGAACCAACGAAACAAATAGAAGGCAGTTCTCGCAGAGACCGTCAGTTGCCCAAGACCAAAATTGTCATTCGCCGATGGTCCGGCGCCGCCGCTGAGATGATCGTACGAACTAACTCCAATTAGTAAAACGAACGTGCCAGG
>CAZFKB010000257.1:0-2436 GCA_964519785.1 uncultured Candidatus Obscuribacterales bacterium
GAATTGTGTCCCCTGACACATTGGACGAGTGTCTACTACATATTTTTTCGATTCGATATTAAACACAAAAACTTTTCCTTACTTTCCGAATTTAACCGGTGAGCTCGAAATCATGCCACCATCTTTCCAGTGAGTTTGTTTTCAGTCGCTGCTTCATCAGTTTAATTCTGTTGTTTCGCATTGACATTGGCATTTTGAGACTGTAGTTTAAGGCTTCACAAGCATCTTTGTATGAATTTGGATTGACATCTACCGCCTGATCTCCAAGCTCATTATATACACCAGCTCCAGACGATAACATAAGTAAACCTGGCTTGCTATCCAGATTATCATCAAGACTTGCTACATATTCTTTGGCTGTTAAATTTAATCCATCACGCACTGGATTAACAAGCATGACTTGTGCACGTTTGTATAATCCAGATAATTCTTGCTGACTAATCGGATTTGTATGCCAGTAAAGCGGCTTCCAGTTTGAGCTTGCATAACGCTGTTCGATCAAAGAGGCATAGTCTCTACAATTAGCCCAATAATCGTCAAACGCTTTTAGTCCAGGTCTTGTTTGCTGACAAATCTGAACAAAAGCAAGTTTGCCTAGAAATTCCGGATTTGAACCAAAGAAATAATCGATCATCTCAAGGCGCTGCATAATACCTTTGGTGTAATCAGCTCGGTCTACAGACAATATAATTGGAGTATCGGGCAATTCTATCGACAGATTTTTTTCAGCATCGGCAGCTTTCCAAAATTTGAGATCAAGACCAAGCGGACGGACAAGTAGACGAGTGATTTTTTTTGTTTTTCTGTTTTTGATAATCAGCTCATCGACATTCACTTTGTACTGAGGAAAGAAGTCACGTACGAACTGAATAAAGTTTTGGGCGTATTCTGTAGTGTGAAACCCTATTTTGGCGCACGCAAGCATACCTTGAGCCAGCTCAGCTATGGGCTCGCTATAGTGGTGTGGAACTTTCTTAGACCATGGAATATGCCAGAAAATGCTCATTTGGGTGCTTTTCAATAAAGCCGGCAATAAAGCAAACTGATAATCATGAATAAAAATATTTCCCAGTCCAATGCCCGAATCAAGCTGTAAAAGCGCTATTTTGCGATTGAATTCGCGATAGAAATTGCGATCGACGTCTTTGTAGCTGGCATATTGAGGCAAATCATGCATCAAAGGCCAGATAAACTCGTTGCAATAACGATAATGTCCCTGAATCAAGTCATTTTCTAGATTGTAAATTGTATGAACACGCTCATCACCATTGAGATAAGCAAGGTCGTTATTCTGCAAGAACCACCAGCGACTTTTGCAATCTGCAAAATTGTCCACTGCTGCCTTGAGGGCGCTTGAAACTCCGCCGCCGGCGCCTTCACCACGGTATGACACTATATCCATAGCTTTTCTTTGCTCCCCGCATAGGATTCGTTAAGCCTATTCTTCTAATAGCATGGGAAAATTTTGCGAGTGCTGACCGAAAAAACCCTCTCAAAAACACCGCTTGGCAATCAAAGGCGAGAGTCAAATACCGTAAAATTTAGTTGCGGCATTTTTTGATTCAATCGTGTTTTTCAAGGAGCAGATATGAAAATTTCCCGCACTGTATTTCCCGCTCTACTCTCACTATTAATGACCGCTCCAGCCATTGCTCAGCCTCAAGGCTTGCCTCCATCACTTGCAAAACAGGCGGCTCAAAATGTCGTAGATCTAAGCGGTATCTGGACCTCTGCCTACGGTGATGTCACTCTCAAAGTTGAGGGGAAAGACCCACAGGGGCAAATTGTAGTTTCAGGCAACTGGAAGAACGGCGCCAATCCAGGGACTATCACCTGGGGACGTTTTACTCCCACCGCTGGTAGTGGCATCTTAAAAATTGAATATTTTTTGCCTAACCGACCTATGTACGGCTATGCAGAATTTTCTCTGCAAGCAAATGCTACCAGTCTGCTAGGAAAGTACTACGAAGGTCCAAGTAAAGGCGATTGGAATCTAACGCGTAAGTCCGGCTACAAAGTGACTTATCTGACAAACGTAACGCCACTGACGCAAAATCTAGCAACACGTGGGACTAAAGTGTTCGATGCTACCGGAAAATGGTTATCTAATTTTGGCGAAGTGGACCTTAGGGGCGTTTCGCTTATATCCACAGGTGTAATGATCAAAGGCACCTGGAAAACGCCACAAGGCAAGGAAGGTATCATTTCGTCTGGATTGTTTATGCGTGACCCTAGTGGCGGTATCTTGCGTCTCGACTACTTCGCACCATGGAACAAAGCCCAAGGAAAAGGTGAATTTAGACCCGACAGCTATTTAGGTGGCAAAATGATTTTGGGCATATATAAAGAAGGAAACAATACCGGACCCTGGATTCTCTGCCGACCACCAGATTACACCAAGAAGTAGTTCAACATATCAGTCATGCAAGCATTCAC
>CAZFKB010000258.1:0-2424 GCA_964519785.1 uncultured Candidatus Obscuribacterales bacterium
AAGAAACAATCCAGGCGACAATTTCGCCAATAGAGTGATAGGTGTAGCTGTAAGCCGATGTACCGTTTGGTACCAGTCGTGAAAATTTTTCATAACAGATGGCGACAAACAGAATGACCACCCCGGTTATGACGAAAGACAGTATACCAGCTGGTCCGGCAAGTCCGGCAATCATGCCGGGCATGGCGAAGATGCCAGCACCGATGGTGGCACCGATACCAAGGGCTGCAAGCATTATCCAGCCTAAGTGTTTCGGGGTATCAGATAAATCTAATCCGTCAGCTTGTGATGGCACACGTCGAAACAAATCAGCCATTAATGACATGCAAAATACCCGCCTGAAAACTTGCCAATACTCTTGAAAATTGGTGACCGTAAAGAAAGTGCTAGCATAATACTTTCCTGGGTTTTTTCATGAGGATTTTGACATGTCTGAGCAGGTAAATAGCGCGGCAGTGATAGGTGCAGGAGCCATGGGAGGCGGGATTGCACAGGTTCTGAGCCAGGCCGGTATCCGTGTTTTCCTAAAAGACATTAACGAAGATTTCGTCAGCCGCGGTCTTGCAAACATAAAGAAGATGTATGACTCGAGGGTAGCCAAAGAGGTTCTGACCAGAGAAAAGGCAGATGAACTTTTTGCCAATATCAAAGGCACAACCAGGTACGAAGATATTGACAAGGATGTAGACCTGGTAATTGAAGCTGCATCAGAAGTAATCGATATCAAGCTCGACATCTTCAGGACTTTAGACAAGCACTGCGGTCCAAAAACTATTCTTGCAAGCAACACCTCAGCTCTTTCGATTTCTCAAATTGCTTCGGTAACAAGCCGTCCTGAGCGTGTGCTTGGAATTCATTTCTTCAACCCTGCTCAAGCCATGAAACTGGTCGAAGTTATCCCTGGCGTAAAGACAGACAAAAACGTAGTGCAAGACATTATGGATTTGTGTAAGAACAAACTGGGCAAAGCACCAGTCAAAGTAAAAGAATGTCCTGGTTTTCTAGTTAACAGAATTCTCTTTCCATACATGAACGAAGCCTTATATGTATTGCAAGAAGGAAAATTCTCTCCTCAAGAAATCGACCAGAAAGCACTCGAATTTGGTCTTCCAATGGGACCGCTTACACTCTTTGACCTCACCGGTGTGGATATTTGTGCTCATGTAGTCGATTTTCTTTATGGTGAATATGGTCCAAGATTCAAGCCCGCAGAGCTTTTACAAGTAATGATGGAAGAAAAGGTTCTTGGTCAAAAAACTGGCGCCGGATTTTATGTCCATTCAAAAGATCGCGATAAAAACGCAGAGAAAGAAGTAAATCCAAAACTTTCTGAATTGCTCAAAAAAGCCAATGCAAAAGTCAAAGATGCACCTGTTTCTAAAGCAGACAAGTTTGAAGTTGAGCGCATCATTTTGCCAATGCTGAACGAGGTAATGTATGCATTGCAAGAAGATGTGGTCGATGCAAAGGATGTGGATACTGCAGTTGCCTTTGGTCTTGGGTTGAAGCGCGGCATTTTGAGTCTGGCAAAAGAGCGTGGACTTGAAGCCTGTCTCTTGGACCTGGAAAAATATCAAAGTGAGCTAGGTCACAATACACCGGCTGCAGAAAGATTCAGACCAGCCTGGATGCTCAAAAAATTAGTCAGAGCCGAAGTTCATGATTTTGATTCGTTAGAGACCGCTTGCAATAAAAAAGAGCCAGTTGCAGCTAAATAGGCGCTAGAAAATGATGTTCAAGTTACTGGCATTCATTGTATTTCTCTGGTTTATCAACCAGATAAGAGAAGTTTTTCCGCCCTTTGTGGTCGGTGGAATCATTGCATATTTGCTTTTGCCTTTTGTAACCTGGATTAATATCACTTTCAAAATTCCGCACAAGATAGCTATTGCATGCATTTATGTAGCGTTTCTGCTCTTGTGCGTTGGATTGTCTAATCTTTTTGGACATCAAATCATCGACCAGGCGACCAACCTTATTACTCAGCGTCATGAACTGGTGGCTAATTTGTTGGACCAGCTGAAATCTAGCTATAAATGGGATATCGATGTCGAGTCTCGCACCACCGCCATTGTCGAGGATCTTGAAGGATGGTTTGGTGCACCCACCGAATTGATGCACATGGGTGAAATCCTTTCTAAGAGTCTGCTTTCACTTCTTGTTTGTATCGTTTCATCTATCTATTTCATGGTTGATTCAGAGCGGGTAGGCAAATTTTTCTTGCGCTTTTTCCAAGACGAGCAACGAGCAACAATCGTGCGTTTATTCGGCTCGATGAATTTGATGCTGGCGAAATATATTCGCGGACAGCTCTTCTTGATTGTGCTCATGTCTTCAGTCGCTTATATTTTCTTGCACTTTATTTTTCACCTTAAATACGCACTGGTTATTGCCATCGTATCTGGTGTGCTTGAAATTATTCCA
>CAZFKB010000259.1:0-2424 GCA_964519785.1 uncultured Candidatus Obscuribacterales bacterium
ACTCGCACGATGGAGACGCCAAACCGAAGAACTAGCGGAACTTGAGGAATTCTATGACTGAAGTTGCCAACTCCCGAAGACCGGCTGCTAAGTGAATCGCCAGAGATTCACAGGGAAGAACTGGCCGCTAAACTGCATACCAGAGCGGAACACCAGACAGACTGGGTTATGTCGACATAGGAACCATTTCTAACTTTGACCACGATTGGCACAATCATCGGACCAGTAGCTAAGATATTTTCTAATATTTTAGACCTTTCTAGCATCAACCCATCCACTATATTAGATTTTTACTTATATTCAAGTCTTATCTAGCAACTTTCACGCCAGTATGTTAGATTTCCAAATACCAGCTCGAAGATGCCGGAAAAATGACCAAACTCAACACATTCGACTTGCGTAACGCCATAGGACGGGAAGAGTTCGATCATCCTCAATTGGTCTCGGCTTTGTCAGCCTACGAAGCTGTTCAGCAGAAGATACACGAGCTATTGAAAGCCGGCATCATCATTCGAGTTAAAAAGGGTCTTTACGCATTCGGTCCTAAAATCAGACAGAAGCCAATTTCCAAAGAAAGCCTGGCCAACCTCATTTACGGACCATCTTGCATCTCAATGGAATATGCACTTTCTTATCATGGGCTTATTCCTGAGCGAGTGGAAATTGTCACAAGCGTGACGCCCAAGAAGAACAAAGAGTTCAATACACCCATAGGTCTTTTCACTTACAGACATCTTCCTTTGTCAAAGTATCCACACGGCATAGAACAACAATGGTTGGATCCAGAACATCCTATCCTTATCGCTTCGCCGGAAAAGGCCCTCTGTGACTACATCGTTTTAAATGATGTGTCGCTGCATTCAAGCGCAAGCGTAAAGACTTTCCTAGAATTTGATCTTCGAATAGAGCCAGAAAGCTGGCATCGCTTTGAACTAAGAAAGCTGCTTCAGCTAAATAAGTATTATAAAAACAGCAGTTTGCTGGTACTCCTGGAGACGCTTTGAATCCGGCAATTCAATCTATGCTAGAGAAGTACAGGTGCGAGACTCGTCAAGATTACGAGAACGCACTTAAGGAGATCATTCAGGAAATTGCGCTTCTTGGTCTATGGCGTGCAAAGTTCTTCGAGCACGCGGCCTTCTATGGTGGATCAGCATTGCGGATTCTTTATGGTCTTGACCGTTTCTCTGAAGATATAGACTTCTCGTTGCTTGAGCCACGCAAAGATTTCGAATTGGCGCCTTATCTTGATGCAGTGAAGGTCGAGCTGACTGCCATGGGCTTTGTAGTTGAAGTCGAGGAGAGGAGCAAGAGCATCGAGACATCCATCGACTCCGCCTTTATTGAGGCCAAAACAAAAGAGCATCTGCTCAGAATCGATGTACCAGCAGCTTTATCTGAGCGGATTCACCACAAAGAACAACTGAAGATTAAACTTGAGGTCGATATTGAGCCACCTGGTGGATTTGAAACCGAAGCGAAGCTTCTTCTGCAACCAATCGCGTTTTCCGTTAAGACCTACAAGCAACCTGATTTGTTCGCGGGCAAGATACATGCTGTGCTGGCCCGAGCAAGACTGAGTGAACGCGTCAAAGGCCGTGACTATTATGACTTTGTTTCGTATATCGGGCGTGGTGTGCCCGTTCACATGGGTCATTTAGAAAAGCGCTTGCGGCAAACAAACACGTGGATGTCAGAGAAGCAAATGACAAGAGAAGATATTTTGGACCTGCTGGAGCAGCGTTTCTTGAATCTGGACGTAGAGTCGGCAAGAAAAGACATCCTCCCGTTTATCAAAGATCACGAGGCTGTGGCAATTTGGTCGCGGGACTTCTTTTTATCGCTTTTGTCCCGCTTGAAGGTGAGCTGACTTGCTCTGCATAACTATCTTGCGTAAAAGTCGGCAGAAGCGGGAAATTACTATGCAGATCGAAAATGCAGGGTCATTAACCTTTACCCTTACCTTAAACCTTAACCTTAAACGGCCCGGCAAGCGACGGACGGCAAAAGAGCGCCCATGACAGAGTTTCTACAGAAACAATGCAATGATTGCCAGAAAACCTTTCCCCGGCAAACCCAGATTTGCCCCCACGACGGCGCGCCCCTCTCAGTCACGGTGGCATCTAACCCATTCAGCCATATGCTCACCGAGCGTTTCGAAATTGTCTCGGAAATTGGTCGGGGCGGCATGGGCATCATCTACAAAGGCTTCGATCACCAGGAAAACTGCCCGGTGGCAATCAAACTCCTGCTGGCGGAGACGACAGAGGGCTCAATGATGCGACAGCGCTTCACTAACGAAGCCAGGGCCGCTGCCGCACTTTCCCATAACCATATAGTAAAAGTGCAAGAGTATTCAGTTTCGAAGGACGGCTTGCCTTACATAGTTATGGAATACATAAACGGACTGCCGTTATCCGATCT
>CAZFKB010000260.1:0-2403 GCA_964519785.1 uncultured Candidatus Obscuribacterales bacterium
TCACATGGCATGTACAGTTATGTAAGACCTCTTATGAAAGCAATGTTCGGTCGACCTTATAGATTCTCGCTTGAAGCCGATGGACAAAAAATTGTATGCGATGCATCAGCGATCTTCATTACCAACCCTCATGAAATGGGCATTGGACAGCGCGCCGATGCAAGTAGTCTGAGCAATGGCAACTTGAATTTACTAATTCTGGATCCTAAAAATCTCGATGAATATGTTGGTATTGCAATGCGTTTTGGCGCATGGTTTTTAGGAGGTGCCGAAACTGACACCACACCATATAAATCGTTCGAGGTAAAATCTGTAAAAATAGAGGCTTTGAGCGAACTGAGCACACCACAATTGCTATCGAGTGCATTGCATTTACCACAGGAGCCGGTGGCGAAAGTAATCGAAAAAGACGATCAGCCAGCTACATTAATAGACGGCGACGAGTTTGGAACAACACCGGCAGTAGTATCAGTTTTACCTGGAGCGGTTGATGTCTTTATTCCGCTCAGTACGTCTGTTTAAGATGATTTTTGTAGTATTGATTTAAGACCCACTTGAATGGTCTGATTCGAAATCGATGGAAACCATAATCTTTCATTTCTTTGTATGCGTCTTTGAAAGTCCATCCATCGCGGGCAATTCTGTAGATACCTATAAGTAAACCGGTTCGGTCCGAACCATGATAACAATGGACAAAAACATTTCGATTATCTAGCTGGTCTAATATCTTGAAAAATTCCTCCACATGTGGCGCTCGAGGAATAGTAGTGTAATTGAGTGGCATCGCATAAAATTTCAAACCAATTTTCTTACACACCTCACGTTCCCAGTCGTGCATAGATTTTCTAAAGCGAAATGAAATTACAGCCCTTATACCGAAATCATATAGCTCCTTGAGTTGGTTTTCATCTGGCTGACCACCCCTGTATAACCAGTCGTTGACCTGATGAAAATTACGCACCGTAGGTAGTGACAATCTAGACTCCACTAGCTTTGACCTTCCTTCATCAAACGAGCGATTCGATCGTCCAAAGGCGGATGCGAAGCGAACAAATTCATCAATGGCGAGCGCCCTTCCGAAATCATAAGCGTTTTAAGATTTGCTGGTACAGCGCGCTCATCGCTATAGGTTTTGAGTGCTTGTAGAGCATTCACCATGTTTCTCGTACCCGAAAGTCTTGCACCGCCAGCATCTGCTCTAAATTCGCGCAGGCGTGAAAACCATGCAACCACTATTGAGCCAAGCAGCATGAAAACAACTTCAAGCAACATCTGCACTAAATAATAAGCCCCCAGATTAACGCCGCGTTGTTCGCCTTCGCTCTGTCGACCAGCTGTTAATGCATAAGCCAAAATACGAGCAAAGAACATAACAAATGCGTTCACTACGCCTTGAAGCAAAGTCATCGTGACCATATCGCCATTTGCAACGTGCGATATTTCATGACCAAGTACTGCCTCGACTTCATCACGATTCATTCGCTGCAATAAGCCGGTTGAGACAGCTACAAGCGCCATAGATTTGGTAGGACCAGTGGCAAATGCATTCAGTTCTTGCCCCTGATAAACCCCTACCTCAGGCATCTGAGGAAGCCCAACTTCTCTAGCTAATCTGTAGACGACCTGGACCAATTCACGTAATTCAGGTTCTGCAGTGGCTGGATCGATTATCTGGACCCCCATAGTCCATTTCGCCATCGCACGCGACAATAACAGGGATATAAAGGCTCCACCCATGCCCCAAACCGCACAAAAGACCATAAGACTACCTTGATCCAGACCATAATCGCGCAAATAAGAATTAAGACCGAGGGTCGAAGTAATAATTGATATGGTAAACACAACAAGTGCATTCACCACAAGAAATAAAACTATTCGTTTAGCCAGCGCCACAAAAAAGTCCTCATATAACCCCTTTTCATTTTATATAGCGCAGAATAATTTTGCTTGCCCTACCTTTGCTAATTAATGGCTGTAGCACTCGGGAAAAGTCTTTTCTAAAACCTTTTCTGATTCGTCAATGTCGGCGATAAAAAGGTGTTTGGCGTGTATCTTCCGGAACATCTCATAACAGCTCCAGGCATTGATAAAATCACCCTGTCCAAAAAAATTGTCGCCAAGATCTTTGTATGCGCCTGTTATATAAGGGTTTTTGCTCAGGGCCTTGACGAATTCAGGTGTCGCATTCTGCCCCAACTGGTCTTCAATATCAGCTTTGAAAATTTCAATGAGGTAACCCTTTTCCAGTTTTGCCTGCTCAATTGAGCCAAGCACTTTCAAAGCTTCTTTCGCTTGCTCTTCAGATTCGGGCACAATATTTTGGGCAATTTTGATTACAGTGGGATCCTTTCTCACCGAGTCCATGATGATTCTATTTTCTGCTAGAGCAGGATCGCTTGTAGT
>CAZFKB010000261.1:0-2385 GCA_964519785.1 uncultured Candidatus Obscuribacterales bacterium
TCCCTTCTGGATGCATCGTAGAATTTCATCTATCTATAAACTGGGGGACGGACCATGGTAACCCTGAATAACGATCCAAATGAAATTCAAGTCTATGTCCGCCATTTGAATTTTAGTCCTTACTGGTATGTTTTTGATTCGAAAGTTAGAAAATACTGGAGTGAATCGAAATTGGGTCAGGATGGTCAGGTAGAAGTGCATATGAGGGTTTATCGAGACGGTAAGATTAAGAATCTGGTTATTGTGAAAGGTTCTGGTGATGCTGATTTCGATAAAAAAGTGATGGAAGTTATGAGTAATGCTCCTAGCTTTGGTCATTTTCCTGATGGAAGTCATGAATATTCCGAAATGGATCAAACATGGGGATACAGATACAGGTTTTAGACTTTGAAGGATACTAATCAAAGTTAGAGAAAGAGAAATTTACGCCAGAAAATTTTCACTAATTGCAGCAATTTTGGATCTTCCGTTGTTGCCATTTTAGTCTAACTGTCAGGATGAGGAAGCGCCGTAAAGTTAATTGCTCAGCCGGAAAAGAATGGCAAAATCTATTTTAAATTGGTACCGGATGAGATACCGTTTAAAAGAACCAAGCGGCTAAGGCAAATTTCAAATGACGGGCGCTGTATCTTTAATACAGGAATATGGACAATGGAAAGTCTATAACGACGTCGACAATTACTTTTGGTCGTGATCCCGATGACGAGGATAAGGAGCCGAGCGTAAGTAAGAAATACCATTTACAAGAAAAAAATGAAAAAAGTGTTTGATTTTTAGAATTTTGGGAAAGTTGTTATCGCCAGATAGAAGTTAAACTGCCCGACTTTTAACTTAATTATTATAAAATGGGCATCTTCTACTGGCCTCTGTATTAACGAGTACAAGCTTTACGCCCGGAGCCGTCGTAGAAGAGTCGCTCAACGGGACGGTTTGCAAGCAAGTGCTCTTCGACTATTTCTTTTAGGTCTTCTACTTTGACCTTCGCGTACCAGACTTGGTCGGGATAGACAACTATTAATGGACCATTTCCACACTGGTCAAAACAACCAGCTTTATTGATTCGAATTTTCGATTTGAGCCCACGCTCAAAAATTTCTTTACGCAAAGCGTCAAAAACTTCGCATGCACCCTCTTGCGGGCATGTTTTGCCTGAAACGCAGACAAAAACGTGTTTTTCAAATACTTTTGGACTTTCTTTTGTCATGTATATATAGGTTTGTTTACCAAATGGGGGGCAAGAACTTGACCAAATGGCTCCTAGTTGGAAGAATAGCCAGTCTAGCATAGCTAATTCCCCCGGGAGCTGGCAGTGCTGGGATTCAGACTGCAGACAGTCGGTGCCGCTTGCGGTTTAAGTGATTCTCATTTGAGGGTCGGCCGGCCTAGGTCACACAACTAATTATAGTAAGCCAGAAGTTATCTTCTTGCCTGTGTTTCCTAGTTAATTCCGAGCAGTCTTTATTGCCCGGAATTTTTTCATTTCAGGAGGCAACACGTGGCCACCATCACGAAAAAGAAAGAAGTTGTAGCAGATCTCAAAGAGTTCTTCGACAACGGAAAAGTAGCAATCGTCACCGACCTTCAAGGTCTTACGGTTGCTGAGATGACCAGTTTCAGACGCGCTCTGATGCAAGACAATGCTCGTCTTTGCGTCGGCAAAAACACTTTAGTTAAGCGCGCCACCGAAGGCACCGAATTTCAGGAGTTGAACACTCTTGCAAAAGGACCTTCTGCATATGTTGTAGGGTATGACGACCCAGCTAAACCAGCTAAGTCGACCGTGGACTTCCTCAAAAAATTGAAGAAAGGGGAAATCCGTGGTGCTGTATTCGAAGGCAAAGCACTCAACGCCAAACAAGTCAAAGACATCGCCAATTTGCCAAGCAGAGAAGTACTTCTGTCGAGCATCATGGGCGGCTTAGACTCTGGCGCCAGAGGTATTGCTGGAGTATTTGCAGCTGTTATCCGCGACATCGCGATTTTGACAGAAGAAGTGGCTAAGAAAAACGAGGCCAAATAACTAACTAACGAATCGAATAGATTCGTTAATGCGTAAGCATAAGCTAAAAGGAGTAAACAATGGCTACTAAACTTTCCACAGACGAATTGCTCGAACAAATCAGCATGCTGACATTGCTCGAAGCAGCCGATCTCAAAACCAAAATGGAAGAAAAATTCGGCGTTACAGCTGCTGCCCCAATGGGCGCCATGATGATGGCACCTGCTGCTGGCGGTGGTGCTTCTGAAGAAGAAGCCAAAACCGAATTCGACGCCGTCTTGGCCTCTGTAGGCGACAAGAAAATCGACGTTCTCAAAGTTGTACGCGAAGTTACCGGTCTTGGCTTGAAAGAAGCCAAAGACTTGGTTGACGGTGCACCAAAGACC
>CAZFKB010000262.1:0-2380 GCA_964519785.1 uncultured Candidatus Obscuribacterales bacterium
ATCTTTTTGAGACATCCGATAGCGCTTATGCGACTAACGGACAATTGGCTTTAGATCGCAATCGCGCTGAGTTACCTCAGCACCAACATCAACCGATGTTGACCCAAGAAAGACACTCGAATATTGTCGAGCATCCAAGCGCTGCTCCATCTAGCGAAGTACTCGTTATCGAGCCTCGCCAGTTTGAAGAATCACTTGAGATCGTCGACCACTTGAGAAACAGGAAATCAGTTCTTCTGAACCTTCACATGCTCGACAACGAACAGTCGCAGCGTGTGGTCGATTTTCTTTCAGGAGCCACCTGGGCAATAGATGGTCACCAACAAAGAATCGGCGACGGAGTATTTCTCTTCGCTCCTTCTTCAGTGACTATCTCGACCGAATCGAACTCATCCAAAACACTCAAAGACGTGTTCTGGAATCAAACCGCTACTTTCTAAAAATTCTGGGCAAACCAGAATTTCGGATTAGCAGCCGTTTGATTGACATAAATTCCGAAATGCAAATGAGGACCGCTGGCACGACCTGTTCTGCCAACGGTCCCTATTTTTTGACCAGCTTCTACACGATCGCCTTTTTGTACATCGATACTATTCATATGAATATAAATCGATATCACTCCTTGACCGTGATCCACACAGACAAAATTTCCGTGCAACTTGCTAATTTTGTGAGGTCTTGCAGCAATCACCACTCCTGGTGCGACACTCTTTATAGGTGTTCCGATGCCGGCAGCGAAATCCGCTCCTGAATGAAAATAATCAGGCAATAGTTTGCCGTTCACTCTGCGTCTGACACCAAAAGAAGACGACATTCGCGCACCCGAAACGGGCTTTTGAAATATTCCGCTCCACATTCTAGTATCGCTAAGAGTGGCTTTGGCTTTGTTCATCTCTTCTTTTTCGCCTGGAGATGCATTGAAGTTGTCTTTGTCTTTAGGCAATCTCAAATTCTGAATTGGAAAATGAGCGTTCAGGACATGCAGAGTCTGGCTTTGATTGCCAACCTTCACTATGTGATCACCTGGCTTGATCAAGACCGGAACAGCAAGTAACGCCTCGTATCTGGTGCCGTCCCCAGCTTGATTTGAACTGGAAACCGGAAACATTTTTATCGTCTCGCCATTGAAAGAAACCGCCGGCGAAGCATCGGCATCACCAGCGGTACTAGTTATTTTTATAGTTTCGCCCTGAAAAGGAGAAACATTCGATAGTTGAAGTGAGTGAACTGAATCGGAAGGTTTGATTTCAATTTCTTCTTGAGCTTTTTCATGCGCTGAAGCAGACCCAGCGACCGATAATCTTAAAAGGAAAATGAAAGTTATTAACGCCTTGGATGCGTAATGTTGCACTAATTCTGACTCCGCTCCTTGCGACTCGAACGACTATTTTCCTTTGGGAACGAGCCTGTCGATGGCGTCGCGCAGTGCGTCAATTTTCTCTACCGGAATAGCCACACCTTTCTTGGTTGGCTTCTCTTCTTGATCTTTATCCAGGTACCATTCACGAATGTGCAAGTATTTGGTGCCGCGATACTCGCCAATGTATACATTTATGGTTTCACCGCGAGCTTTTTCATGAACTGTAATTCTCTCTTCCAAGATCAGATCCTCCACTAATACTTCTATATTTCTATAGACATCTTTTTATAAAATCATGCATCTTTTTGAAAATATATATGATTATTAGACAGTATGAATAAGTTTCTAGATGAAGTAATCATAGACGTGGCTTCCGGCGATGGCGGAAACGGCGCCCTGGCTTGGCGTCGCGAGAAATATGAGCCTATGGGCGGTCCCGCCGGAGGCAACGGCGGGCGTGGAGGCAATGTATACCTGGTCGCCACACGCGATATGAGAACTCTTCTCGACTTCCACTACAAAACCCAATTTGAAGCCCCTCACGGGCAGAAGGGAGGGTCTAAAAACAAAACCGGGCGTGCTGGTGAGGATTTGATAATCAAAGTGCCTGTAGGCACTGTCGTGAGCGATGTCAATTCAGAAAAAGTAATCGCCGACCTCACTTCAGAAGAGCAAAAGGTACTTGTTGCCCAGGGCGGTCGCGGTGGGCGCGGCAATGCCACAATGGCCACCCCGACACATCGAGCTCCCCACCACTGTGAGCCAGGTGAAGCCGGAGTCAAAAGAACTTTGCGTCTGGTACTCAAACTTATTGCCGATGTGGGGCTTGTCGGTCTGCCAAACGCTGGAAAGTCCAGCTTACTCAAACGACTTACTGCAGCTAAGCCTAAAATCGCAGATTATCCTTTCACTACACTGTCGCCAAATCTTGGCGTGGTTCCCGCTCCATATGGACAGGACGGTTTTGTGATTGCAGACATACCGGGTCTAATCGAAGGGGCCGCACAAGGCCATGGACTG
>CAZFKB010000263.1:0-2348 GCA_964519785.1 uncultured Candidatus Obscuribacterales bacterium
CCTTTCTAGGGAGAACTCGGATATATCCAACCTCGGTAGTTGGGTAGAACTCCGACATGATTAGGACCAATCTGAAGCTCAATGCTTCTGTTTAGCTCACGCTAAAGGTCCTGTTCTCACAGGTCGGTGACGAAGAAGCTATCTGGTGATACATCTACTCAAAAGACCAGGTAGTGGAGTCAGACAGGCGCTTGATCAGGCTATTCAGTTATCAGAGCTCAATGCTCATCTATAAAAATAAGAAGCGAAGGTTACGCCTTCGTTTTTTGTTTCTATATATCGCGCACAAGCTCTAGATTTCGATGAATCTTATTTGCTCGAATTTAGCGCGATAATATTGGCGCTTAAATTCGGGTCGCTTTTGCACGAGCACTTTTAGATCTTAAACCGATATCGCAATAAGTTTTTATCAGTGCATGCTCAAACCATATCGCGCCCGCCACTTGCCGGTTTCAATTTCTTGAGAAATTCTTGTGGAGTCATCTGCACGCCTTGCATTTCAACCATACCGCGTGAATTGATATTCATAGTTGTATTGCCTATCGTAATACTCATAGATTTTTCTTTGGCATCAAATTTGATGTCGACTGGCTGTCCATCACGAGATTCATTCGAAATAGTTTCACTAAATTGATTAAGCGTGGCTGCCGACAAACGAGCAGCGGTCAAAGCGTCCGCTCGCAGTCCATTATCCAGACCTGAATTCTGAAAAGTGTTCATGTTGCTTACCAGAGCAGAAAATTCTGCAGCCAATGCTTTGGGGTTGCCCTCCTTAACTGCGGCGTGAATTAAATCACTTCCCATCTTGATGACAGTTTCGTTGATAGCTTTGTTTTTTTCGAGATTAGCATCAACGTCTTTACTTATTTTCTGGTCATTTGGATTGTCTGGGATTTCAAAAATATTGTCTGAACGTCTTTGCTGATCTCTTGGAAGCATTGCAGTCTGTATGTCACCTGTAGTGTTCTGCCTTCCTCCCAGACCCAAATCACCCCAAATATTGCCAGTATTCAGCGTATCAGGCTCAACTCTACGGCTACTGTCTGAAGTTAAATCGGTAGCCTGAAGACTAGTCAGATATTCGCTGCGAAGACCACCTGCACCAGCGTCTGAGCCAGCATCGGAAGCTCCGTCATTGACTGGCGGAACATTATCTCCTTGCTGAGTACCGTTGCTTGTCAAAGCAGCTCCAGTAAATTAATAACTTCAGTCGGTAGTAAAGAGTTCTATTTTGCCGACTTTTAGTTATTTTTTGGTACCCCAGACGACCAAATACATTAAACGAGTAACTACACCTGCTTAAAGCTGCTTCGCTTGCTCGATGCGTTGAATAGTCCACTTGTAGTCATTACTAGCGGTACCACGCGTTTTTTCGATAATGGGAAGACCCTTGTTATAGTATTCAAGCGCTTTTTCACGGTTAAGCATATATTTGTAATGGTCACCAAAAGACACAAGTGACCATCCATATTCATAGTCAGATTCGCCCTTTGCTTTCAAAAATAACTCACATGCTTTTTGATGAAGATCTTCGGCTTTTGCATAATCTGCACAAATATCGTAGCAACGAGCTAAATTCAAAGTATCGTTAGCTACTTCGGCATGAGATGCACCTTTTGCAAACTTATTAAACATCAATGCTACAGACATTGAGGCTGCAGCTTGAGCGCCTTTTTCCTTAGCTTGAGCATATCGCCCCTGATTCATATCGGCTTCAGCAGCAGAAAAAAGTCCAAAAGCTTGACCATCAAGATAAGCCCACATGATAGTTGCTGCAATAAATGAAATTGCAATAAAAGCAAGTATGAATCCAAGCGTCTTCAAAAACGTTTTTTGACCCGGACCATCTTGGATTATGCGCTTGCTTAGGTCATCTTGCGCTGTCATAAAAGATCCTACTTATTGCAATTTTTGAGTAAATCAGAAAAGATCAATTTGCAACTTTCTTTTGTACAGCGTGATATCTGCATCTTCCCGCCTTTCAATGCTTCTTTGATTTTGTGACAACTAACTATTTGATCATCAATAACTATGGCAATACGCTTACCAACATTATTGCTAGTAAGTGAATCAAGAGCTTGCGCTTCTTTGTCGGCAAAATGCAAATACACTTTAGGTTTATTGTCAGTTGTATATCCCTCGACTGGCTTTTCATCAAGCTCGAAAGGAATGAAACTATTTTTTTGGACTATCACAAATTCTGTTGGATCGCGTTCGCATTCTTCTAAGAAACGTCCATCATCAATTAGCATTCTTTCGCCCGACAAAACAGGTTTGATCTTGTTTTTAGATTTATCTGATCGCAAAACCAAATAAATTCCACTCTTTGATTGTTTTCGATGTTCGTT
>CAZFKB010000264.1:0-2341 GCA_964519785.1 uncultured Candidatus Obscuribacterales bacterium
TAAGAGTAATGGTTCCTTTTAGAGTTCCACCTTGCGCTTCGAAATGTTTGCGTGCAAGCGCGGCGAAAGTTTCATATGTACCTTGTAAGATGCCCTGAGTGCCGATATAAATCCAAGAACCAGCAGTCATCTGACCAAACATGATCAGTCCTTTACGCTCTAAATCACGAAAATAATCCCAGTCTGCCCATTTGCCCACTAAATTGGAATTAGCAATAAGTACTCTTGGAGCGTCTTTATGACTTTTGAAAACGCCCACAGGCTTGCCCGACTGAACAAGCATTGTCTCATCAGACTCAAGTTCCATCAATGTTTTAACTAGCGCCTTAAGACTTTCCCAGTTACGTGCGGCTTTGCCTGACCCACCATATACGACGAGATCGAGGGGACGCTCTGCAACTTCGGGATCGAGATTATTCAAGAGCATGCGAAGTGCCGCCTCTTGAATCCAGCCTTTAGTATGCAATTCGCTTCCGCGAGGAGCACGAACCGTGATTGGTTCTTTGCTTGCAAGTATATCCTGGAGCATTTTCTGCTCAGTTTTTGTGCAATCGGCTGTCTTAACCGGCGTAGTCATGGGGCTGGTCCTCTAAAAACTCTGACCTGATATAAATGGCGATTATAACAGTCGGGAATTATTTCTAAAGAATGTTCTATTACTGCCATTTATAGGTTCTAATATTTCTATATAAAATGATATTGGTTACTTTCAGTTAAGGGGAAAATCCATGGTCAAAGAGATGACAAAGTCCAAGTCCGCACCAAAGGACAAAGGACAAAGCGAAGAGCCAGTCTTTGAAACACTTTCAGGTATTCCTCTTAAGTCTGTTTATACAAAAGAAGACATCAAAGACCTCGACTACGAAAAACAACTCGCCGACCCTGGTCAGTTTCCTTATACACGTGGAATTCACCACAACATGTATCAAGGCAAAATGTGGACAATGCGTCAGTTTGCCGGTTTTGGTGGACCAGAAGAAACCAACGAGCGCTTTAAATATTTGCTAGCTCAAGGTCAAACAGGACTTTCAACAGCATTCGATTTACCCACGCTTATGGGTTATGACTCAGACCATCCAAAATCAAATGGCGAAGTCGGCGTTTGCGGCGTAGCAATCGACTCGCTTGAAGACGTGGAGATTCTATATAAAGACCTGCCACTCGATAAAGTTTCGACCTCTATGACCATAAATGGTCCTGCTGTAATCATCTTTTGCATGTTCTTAGCCAATGCCAAGAAACGTGGCTTCGACTGGAAAAAACTCGATGGCACGCTGCAAAACGATATTTTCAAAGAATACATCGCACAAAAGACATATCTCATTCCTCCGCGCCCAGCCTTGAAACTGATTCAAGACATGATGGTCTTCTGCACCAAAGAAGTACCGCGCTGGAACACAATATCTGTAAGTGGCTATCACATCCGTGAGGCTGGTGCTACAGCTGCACAAGAACTCGCTTTCACCCTGGCTGATGGTTTTGCCTATGTCGATGCAGGTATCGAAGCCGGTCTTGCAGTGGACGACTTTGTGCCAAGACTTTCATTCTTCTTCAATGCCCATATAGATTTCTTCGAAGAAATTGCAAAATACAGAGCTGCTCGTCGCATCTGGGCTAAGCGCATGCGCGACAAATATGGTGCTAAAAGCGAACGCTCGCTCAAACTGCGCTTCCACACTCAAACAGCAGGCTGCAGCTTGACCGCTCCGCAGCCCGAAAACAATATTGTAAGAACTGCTATCGAGGCGCTTGCCGGCGTTCTTGGTGGCACTCAATCGCTTCACACCAATTCAATGGACGAAGTGCTTGGACTGCCAACTCAAAAAGCAGCTCACATTGCTCTTCGAACACAACAAATCATCGCGCACGAAACTGGTGTTGCAAATGTAGTCGACCCGCTTGCAGGTTCGTATTACGTAGAATGGCTTACAGATGAGATGGAACGCCAGGCAGAAGCATATTTCAAAAAGATAGAAGAAATCGGTGGCGTCATTGCCGGTATCGAAAAAGGCTTCTTTATGAAAGAGATTGCAGATTCGGCATATCGTTTTGAACAAAAACTAATGTCGGGCGAGCGTCATTTCGTTGGACTCAACTCGTTCAAAGAAGAAGCTCCTGGTCAAAGTATCGAAATTCTCAAAATCGGCTCTGTGTATCAGGAAAGACAGTGCAAACGAATCAAAGACCTCAAAGAAAGACGCGACCAGGCTAAAGTCGAAAGCACTCTAACTGCACTGAAAGACGCCCTCAAACGAGGAGATAACCACTTCCCCTATTTGATGGAAGCTGTCGAAGCCTACGCCACAATGGGCGAACTTTGCGATGCTATGCGCGAAGTCTT
>CAZFKB010000265.1:0-2306 GCA_964519785.1 uncultured Candidatus Obscuribacterales bacterium
TTTTCTTTCAGGTCAAGGTCAAAAATAAGCGAATAGAAATAAAGCTCAGCCTCCATTGTTCGCTTTATATTTTCGGCTTTACGAAATCCATGCTGCTCGCCTTCATAAGCCAGATAAGCCACCTTGAGCTTTTTGTCGCGCAAAGCAGCAACCATCTGCTCAGCCTGAGAAGGCGGCACGACCTTATCTTCTAATCCTTGAAAGAAAATTACCGGACAATTGAGCTTTTGAGTGAAATTTATGGGCGAGCGATCATAATACAACTGCTGCGACTCAGGGTACGGACCAATCAAAGAGTCCAAATATCTTGATTCAAACTTGTGGGTATCAGTCATCAAGGCCTTCAAATCGCCGATACCATAATAACTACATCCAGCGGTAAAAGTATCGCAAAAAGTCAATGCACAAAGAGTTGTATATCCGCCTGCGCTGCCACCAGCAATGATAAGGCGATTGGGGTCCACCAGTCCTTTGTCGCTCAAATAAGTTGCAGCACCCTTGCAATCGAGCATATCGACTATGCCCCAGTTCTTCAACAACCGGTTTCTATACTTACGTCCATATCCTGTGCTTCCACCATAATTGACATCAACAACAGCAAAACCGCGACTGGTCCAGAATTGATAAGTAAGATTCAAAACAGCATCAGAAGCAGATGTCGGACCACCGTGACTGCGCACAATCAAGGGTGGTTTATCCTTTGCGTCTGGCCTAAAATTCTTATTCTGGGGCGGGTAGAAAAATGCATAAGCTAAATCGTTGTTGGCGCCTTCGAATTCTATAACCTCTGGAATAGAGATGAATCCTGGGTCTATGTCGAGACTAGAACCTTTGCGCAAAATCTGGTAATTATTTTTAAGCGTGTCGAATTCGATGACCGATCGCACCATATCTGGTGCACCGGCAATCATTACAATTTTAGAGCCGCAAGCTGAAATGTAATCCATATCGGTAAAAGGTGTTTCGATCTCGCATAACGAATAGCTATTCTTGTGCTGATCAAATTGCAACAAAGCTAAATGCCACAAACCTTTTTGACAATAGACGCTGTACAAACTCTTTCCGTCTTCTGCCAAAGCAAAAGTGGGGTCGGCAAAGACCCAGAGCGGAAGCCCGAATTCAGCCGACATCAATATGACTGCTTCTTTGATATTTTCGTCAGACGAACATTTGGGATTAGCTATTTTGTAAATGTTCCAATAACCAGACTCTTCATCAACAAAAAACAAGCTCCCATCGGGCGCAAATAACGGCTGATAGACTGAATTTTCATTACCTCCGGCTATCACTACAGGCCTTGTGTCGGTTTCATTTAAATCTGCCAAAAATAAACGACTCTCATCCCAGGGCATATTGGGATGTTCCCAGGCAATGAAAGCACAAAGTGAGCAATCATCATTGAGACGAGGGAAAGCAAAAAAGTCATGTCCGTCAAAAAGAACAGTGGGTTCATTCAAAGCATTCTCTTCTTTGCGCTCGAGCGATACTGCCGCAATGACATTTTGTGGCTCCCCGCCGGACTTAGAGAGAATTTCCATCACACATATTATGCGCTTACGTTTTTTGTCGTAGACCAAATCTGCATAACGCCATGGTCCTTCACCTGTGAGCCTGAGAGGCTCTTTACCGGCTGCTGCTAAATAAAGACTCTGGTCTTTGTAATTGACAAAAACGATAACTTCTTCAGAATCACCAAAGTCTTTACTGTCTGGAATGACCACATATGAACCACCACCATACTCGTGCACCAGAGTGCGTGCGTTGAATCCCTGGGGAAACATGTCATTGGCGCCGGCTTCACTTCGACGCACTACCACATTGCGCCCGCCTTCGAGAGGTCTGGTTTCGACCCAATACACAAATGGATCTCGGTTTTCGTTTTGCTTAAAACCAAATTGCGATTCGCACAGCTTGATACTGCCACTAGCTATTTCTTGAGCGCCAATAGGACTTTGCCAGACTTCTCTTTTTCTGATTGGTTCAGTCTGGTTCATTTTCAATTTGATTCTTTCGCATGGCAAAATTGATCAATGCTTGTTCTAAAGTCAATTTTCCGCGCTGCAATAACTCATGAATGGCAAGCCCCGACTCTATTATTTGCTCATCTTTTGGTTTTAGATGACGCAAAATATTTGCAAGCATCGACGCATCACGAAAACTTTGTTTGATTGCTTCTTTTAAATAACCAGAAGATAGCTCTTCTGTGCGTTGCGCCTTTTTCATTATCATGGCGATAAGGTCAGGATTCGCCATTATTTCGCCAATAACATTCTTAGTTGATTCGCGGCTCAGATAGCCACTCAAGC
>CAZFKB010000266.1:0-2286 GCA_964519785.1 uncultured Candidatus Obscuribacterales bacterium
ATTACCAAAAAGCCGTCCGGAATTTAGAAATTTAGGCAATTTTTGCAACAGAGCCTCAATGAGCTGTGTGGGCGGTTTTCGTTGTAGTCCCTCTTCCAATCAGAAATAATTTCCTTTGCATCACCCAGCGTGATAAACCAATATGCATTCAGACACTCGTCTCTAAATCTTCCGTTGAAAGACTCAACAAGTGCATTTTGTATTGGCTTGCCAGGCTCAATTGAGGCCCTCCCCAAAAATTGGACCAAACTTAACTAGACTTTTCAGGCAGGTTAAAATGGAAAAAGAGGAAAATCGCCATGAAAAAGTCAAAATACTCGGAAGAGCAGATAGCATGGGCATTGAAGCAAGCTGAGTTAGGAACGCCTGTTGAAGAAGTTTGCTGTAAGCTTGGTATTTCAAAGGCGACGTTGTTTGCCTGGAAAAAGAAGTTCGGCGGCTTAAGTACTTACGAGCTGCGTCGCATGCGTGATATTGAGACAGAGAACCAAAAGCTGAAGCAGTTGGTGGCAGATTTGTCTTTGGATAAAATAATGCTTCAGGATGCCCTTTCAAAAAAGCTCTAAAGCCTTCACGAAAAATTGAACTCGCTAAAGATCCTATCCGCAAATATCAAGTCAGTGGAAGGAGAATCTGCAAGCTAATTGGCTTGCCGCGCTCATCTTTCAACTACAGGTCTCAAAAAGATCCTCAAATCACTCTTCGAATTCGGATAAAAGATTTGGCTTATTCAAGACCAAGATATGGTTATCGAAGAATTCACATTCTTCTTTGTCGTGAAGGCTGGAACATCAATCCAAAACGTGTCTACAGACTTTACAAGGAAGAAGGTTTGTCGTTGCTGCACAAAAGACCGAAGCGTCACAAAACAGCAAAGCGAAGAAAGACCTTTTTTCACATCACCGGACCAAATAGTATGTGGGCAATGGATTTTGTGTCAGACGCTCTTTTTGATGGCAGAAGATTTAGAACGCTACCAATCATTGATGTCTTCACCAGAGAATGCCTAAACATCACAGTAGATCAAAGTATTCGCGGAGAGCATGTTGTGAATGCGCTCGAAAAAATAGCGCAGCAAAGAGGAACTCCGAAACAAATTAGATGTGACAATGGTCCCGAATTCATCTCTCGTGTCTTGGACAAATGGTGTTACGAAAAAGGTATTGAATTAGATTTCTCGCGAAAAGGCAGGCCAACAGACAATGCGCACGTTGAATCCTTTAATGGAAAGTTTCGCGACGAATGTCTCAGCTTTCACTGGTTCATGTCGTTCGATGATGCTCGCAGGAAGATAGAAGCTTGGAGATGGGAATATAATGACCGGAGGCCTCATTACTTTCTGAACTTCAATACACCATCTGAATTCGCTTTTCATGCGGGTTTAGAAGAACTAAAAAAGAAAGCAGAGTCAAAAAGTCTAAATTAGGATGGCCCTAAAAGGGGAGACGTTCAACCGAACCATCTATACCCTTGAACAGATCGATTTCCGGGGTTCGGGTCACTAGGAATGTATCAAAACACTATTCAAGATAAAAACTAGAAATAACAGTAGAATTCCATATCCTTTCAGTACTATATTTGTCCATTTAAATACTTCTCGTACATTCTTGCCACAGAATTTTAGTACAAACAAGACAACATAAACTGTAATCAAAAGAATCGGTATTACAATAAAGAAAAAGGGAGGTATACACGTCGAAAAAATTGCCGCCCTTAATGTCCACAAAATTTTTAACGTATAGATGTTGGAATAGCACAATATTAAAATTAATACTGTGACTAAAAAAGCAAGAAAGACTTTTGATGTTAAAGGTCGCATTCTACATCATTATATCTTAAAGACGAAAACCTTAGGGGCGGATAAATTGTTTTATCCGCCCCTAAGCGAATTTATTTAACTACTTTTGAGCGCCATCTTTGTTTTTCGGAAAGTAGTCACGATTAATTTTCGATTCAATCCACTCACCTGACAGAGGATCTCTCACTGGTGTTACGTTGCGAGGGAGTGGAACAAAAGTATTACCGTTAAAGAAACCTAAAACTGTTCCTAAATATTCATCCAGTGCTGTCGCATCTCCTTTCGGATTAGGAAGATGCATCAGCACTACGTTATCTGGACCAATCACTATAGCAATAAAGTTGTTTGAATTGGAATTGCTGAGATCTGGAGTAGAAAATTTCCATGGCGCAAGATTTGGCCCCCTACCATGGGTATGTGTCAAAACAGCAAGATGGTCTGACCCCCGAGAAATAGACACCTAGATTTCTACGCTGCCTCCAATTATG
>CAZFKB010000267.1:0-2264 GCA_964519785.1 uncultured Candidatus Obscuribacterales bacterium
AGTCCTCCTGGTATCACTTTCTCGGCGGTATATAAAAGACCTACGCCAAAACCAGCAATGGCGCCTGTTAGAAGAATCCAGGGCGTTTCTTTATTAATGAGCAACGCCATATTTGTTTTCTTGCGCAAAAAAAGCCAGCCAATACAGACTGCCAGAATAATTTCCGAAAGGGTATAGCGAAGTGCAATGGCTGGATAAATGCTGTATCCGCCATCGGCGATGCAGACACGAATTGCATACCAGGTAGTGCCCCAGATTAGCGCGCATGCAAGATAAGCCAGCACGATTTTGAGCTTGCTCTCAAGCTTGGCTGGATCTTTTGCGCTTTGGTCTTGGGATTCCATATATCTTGTGCGTATCGTTAGTAGATGAAAAATCTATCAGGAAAATTATTTAGAAGTAATTCTTTTGACAAGCTATTCTCCTGATTATAAAAAAGAAGCATAATCATAAGAGATCTGAGCCTTCTGGCGGTTGAAGAAGTTAGCGCGTGACAGAGAACATTTTCAAAAACAAGAAGAGAAAGTCCCTACTGGGGCAAGCTGTGCTCATTCTAACCGGGATACAGCTCTTGTTTCTTGCTGCCTTTGTAACGGTAGAACTACCGACTGCTACTCAGGACAATATTGCCAATTATTTACAGTCGCTTTCGTGTCAGGCATTTTCTATGTTGCCAGACAACTGGGCGCATGAAGTGAAACACATCTGGGCTTCGGTCGACCGCGAACCAGGGATGGTGCGCTACTCGTCTTATTCTTTTCTGGCTCCTACAGCTGTTTTTCTCGGTTATGTATGCGGACCGGTCATTGCTTTTGTGGCGTCAGTCTCATTTTTGGTCCTGGGTTTTCTTGGTCCCTATCTTGGAATTTTTCCTCTTTCTGCTGGCGGTGGGCTTGGTTATTACAAAGAGCCAGGATTTGGATATCTCATGGGCTTTGTGCTTGCTGCGTGGCTTTCGGGCATGATTACAGCAAATAGACGGACATCGCTTTCGCAGGTCCTTGCTATAGTTTCATCCCTTTTTGTAATGCACCTGATTGGCATTGGTTATTTGTTTGGCGCCTATTTGTCGATTTATCTGGTCGAAGGCTCCAAAGAGTTATTGCCATGGCAGCCGTGGATATTCGAATACATTCGCAATTTGTCCTGGTACAGCCTGCCATATGATTTGCTTTTCTCTGTGGCATTTGTCGGAATAGGATTCCCTTTCCGCTGGCTTAACACCACACTTTTGACTACAGAAGTGAATTCGCGTAAAGGTGGAGTGCGTGATTCTATTCGTGAATTAGAGGAAATGCCGGTGATTAGCGGACCACGTCCTAATTTGTCATCGCGATCGCGACCAGTGTCGATAACTTCGATGACTGTGACACCAATCACAAGCGCTGCATCTAGACAGGTTCAAGACCCAGTTCAGCCACACGGGCGTTAAAAACATTCTTGAAAGAATCTTCGGTGATTTTGTCTGTCCACAAGACAAGGGCGTTTTCGCCATTATCCTGATAATAGCGTTTACGCAGTCCTAATGCCGAAAAACCATATTTGAAATAAAGACCTTTGGCTGCTTCGTTAGATTCTCTTACCTCAAGCGTAAGCCATTCTGCGCCAAGCTCGCGCGCGCGAATTACAGTATTTATGAGCAGACGCTCGCCGATGCTTTTGCGTCTATGATCTGGATGCACTGCAAGTGTGGTGATATGCGCTTCGCCTGTAATTAACCAGAAGCCTGTGTATCCAAGCAAGGATTTTGTGTCTGCGTCGAAGGCGCCATAATAAAAGCTTTTGTCGTTAGTAAGCTCGTTGACGAAAGTTTGTTTAGACCAGTGGTGCTGTCCATAAATCGATGGCTCAATTTGCATAATTGCAAATGCGTCGTTTTCGTCTAGTTCTCTAATAAAGATTTGGTCAAGGTTTTCGCGCATGAGCAGGATTTTTCTTTAGTGTGACTGACGCTTCGCGTAAATAAAGAGGCTTCACGCTTGCATATGGAAATTGACTCTTCAATTCCTGGCGTGTTTTGTTTTTGATTTCGAGAGATTTGAAAGCGATTGAAGCAAGGCTTGCTGCCATATTTGGCGGTACAGGTAGCGGTTTTGTTTCTGAATCTGATTTGGTATCGTCTGCCTTATAATGGTGCCAGGCTAATTTGTGACTGGACATTATTTCGTTCAGCTGATTTTCGCTCATTACACATGGCTCTTCATCTGGAATTGATACAAAGTAATGTCCGCGACCTCCATCGAGCACAAAGCCTGATGGTTGCT
>CAZFKB010000268.1:0-2246 GCA_964519785.1 uncultured Candidatus Obscuribacterales bacterium
CAGACCGCAGATAATTATTTGTACAACATTGGATTCGAAGGTGATTATGGCAAGCCGTTTTGCGACGTTCAGCTTGCAAAAACTAGAACCTTTAAAAGCCTAAAAGAAATCTCTGAACACGGTTCATAGGGAGCAACCGGATTTCTTCTCAAAGTGGAGTGGACATGCAATTTATAGAATCAATAGACGTTAGCTAAAGAAGGGTTAAAAATGAGCAAAGCGCTAGAACGAGTTCATAAAGAACGCCTCGAAAAGTAGGTTTTCTATAGCCCTGAACGGATGGCTATAAAGATGCCGCGTGGAACCAGTCGTAAAACTCAAGACAAATGATTTTCATACGCATATCGAACAATTGCAGCTCGGCTGGTCAAGTTCAATTTCTTTCGCAAGCGCGAGACGTGCACCTCGGTGGTGCCCTCGGTGATATGCAGGCTTTCAGCGATTTCTTTGTTTGACAAACCTTGTGCCACCATTTTTAAGACCTCAAGTTCGCGCTCGCTCAGCTTCACTCTAATTTTTTCATGTCCTTCAGAGCGCTTTGCGAGTTCCTGAGTAGATTCGACGACTTGACTCAAAGTGCCACACAATTCAGTAAGTTTTTGAATACTGCTATTTTGAGTTTCAACAATTTCGTGTAGTTTCGCCTGACTAATAGCAATCGCTAACTGGTGCGAAATACGAGTAAGCAAGCCGCTTTCCGAAGCCGACCAGACTCTAGGATTATCTTTTAGATTTGCATTCTTATCTGTATGCGAGTGATCAAGATGAATCAATCCCATCAATTTGCCACGATATACTAGTGGCACCATAATTAGTGACAACACTTTGTATTTGAATAACTCAGTTTTTAAGTCTTGAGCAAATGGAAAGCTGTCGTCATGCCGCACTACTAGCGGTCGTCGCTCACCTATATCTAGAAGCAAATCTAGATATCTTTCAAACAGAGGACTTCTGTCTGAAATTGGTGCGACATCACGAGTTATTTGACGACGAATTTTCATGGTGTCATTTGCATCATTGAGCAAACACAAAATGGCTCTGGAAGCATCGAATTCATCAATCAGACTTTCAGTTGCTTTCTCGATTGTGTTCGACATATCGAGCGACGAATGTATATTGATAATCAGCCGGTTGAGCAAAGCTTCGTCTTTTTGAGCCTGCTCGACGCGAGTGAACATATCTTTCAAATTTTCAATTAAAACCGCGCGTTGCAAATTTGTTGTGATCGTTCGTGGCAAGAATTTTTGATACTCGCCGATTTTCGGCAAATAATCGAGAGCGCCAGCCCGCAACACTTTAAATGCAAGCTCAGCACTATCAGTTGCAGTTGTCACCACAATTGCACAATTAGAATTTAATTTGAGCAGATTTTTTATGAGTTTGTCCGGTGCAATGTCATGTAGGTCGTATGACATAACTACAACGTCATAGTTTTTCGAACTAAATAAGTCGAGACCTTCCTGAGCTGTCGCAGCGGCATCCACATCGTAAAGTGGCGATGAGGCAAAAATACTGTCCTGACATTTTTGGCGCTCTGTATCTACCGGCTCGATTATTAATACCAGACGCTCACGTCTCAAGGCGTGACGATCTGCGCCTTTGTCGGTTTGTGATTCCGATTTTTCCGGCTGATTGAATCCAGAGCTTTGGACGAGTTCATTGGTCATAAGCAATTAAATGATACTGAGTCGCACTAAGAATATGGGTGCCCATATACGCAAGTGAGGGTTCATCTATATTCTTCCATGCCCGCTTGCTTGGTATAAATAATACAGAGATTGTTGGAACCGGGCTTCCCCCAAAGACCAAAGGTTATTCTTTCACCAACCAAGCTCCCTTGTAGAACATAACTACGTCCCCGCCCCAAACGTAATTACTAAGAAAGGAAGATTTTTCGTCTAGACCAACAATTAGACCCGAGGAAAGCAGCCCTACCGGCTGCTTTCCTTTTGTCTTTTGACTCTTGCTTAGGTTAAAGAGTGCGCTCTGTGGCGTTTGCGGTCATTCTGACCGGTTGACGTCCACGCTGAACATATACGCCATATAACCTTTTGTGGCTGATGTTGCTGACAGCGCTCGCGTCTGCATTATAAGGAAGCGATTGAGGATTGAACTCAAGTTTCTTAATAAGCTCGCCGCCTGGCGCATAAAATTCACCAGAGATTTCATAATCGCCATCTGGAAAGCTCGAAACCGTCGGATTGAGGAAATATCCTGTCTTCAAGTGTGCCGGGCGGTCGCCGCCG
>CAZFKB010000269.1:0-2243 GCA_964519785.1 uncultured Candidatus Obscuribacterales bacterium
AGTGAGTGTCTCGGACTTAATATAAGGTGGCACATTTACTATTAATTGAATGCTTCAGCCCCTCCTTTCACAGAGGTTTTTTTCAGTGGCTAATCCTCCGGCAGATGTCGATACAGGAAAAAAGACAGTAACACCAGTGGAACCGGTTGTTGGCTCAGATGCAACGAGGGATACAACTACTGTAACTGATGCTTCTAGGCGGACTCTAACCGATAACGCACTCTCCACCGGAAATGATATTCGCATTGCACCGGGGGTTGTGACCCCTGGAGAGGTCACCATCACGCCGACCCGAGGCGAACCAATCAAAGGAGTAGTTTCTCAGGTCGGAAACGCCAGACTGCTGACCACGGCCAGCAACGACGTTTACACGCTGAATACCGATGGTAAAGGAAGTGATAAAGGCACTATAGAATCCGTTACTCAAATAAAAAGTGATGGTGTGCCTATTCGACCTAAAACTCTAGAAGTGAAGTCAGCCACCTATACCGATAACATTAATCATACAGTTGCACCAATAGTCAAAATCACTGACGATCATCGCGGAGGAACTATTCTCACTGGTGGAGTTGAAAGAATAGAACCTGGTCCAAAGCCCAAGCTGGAACTTGCAGCAGCTCCACTACCAGGCGTTGGGTTTGAAAGTTCGGTACCTGGAAAAAAGATTGTCGCACCTGTTCCGGTGCCAGAAGTCACTGGTGACACCATGATTAGAGTCAAGGCGCTTCCAGAAGCTTTGCAAAATGAAATTGGTCTTCATAAGGGTGTTGTGCCAGTCAGCGCTTTGCCCACAGACGGCAAAGCGCTAGTTACTAAGGCTATAGAATCTGGAACTCTTCGACCGGATGATGGCGGCGTTTATAAGGGCGTTGGTCTTAAGTCTCAGCCTTACATTAAAACAGAGGTCGCCGCGGCGATTCCTCGTGTAGAGAATACGGCTGTGCCGCTGGTAAAAGGAGATCAGCCAGGATTTACGTTACCACCGGATCTTTCATACAAAGGAACTTTTCGAACTGGACCAGACGCTTTAATTCCAAAAGTTAATCCAGATGCTTTGCCAGCTACATGGGCAAACCGACATTTTGGCGATCAAGCAGGCGACTTTATGATGCGCGATCCAAGCAAAATGCCTGGGTTTGATTTTGGTGGTGGAGACAAAATGCAGCGCAACATGCTCGAATTCTGGAAGGGAATTCAGGGTATGAAGCCAGGCGATAATTTGAATGGATTGCTCGAAATGATGAACGGCCGAATGAGCGGTAAAGATATCGCACGGCTTGGCGATTTTCTAATGGGGCAGTTAGGTCGCAAAGGTAATGAAGCTCTTGGTATGCAAGACATCATGAGCTTGAGCACCTTGTTTAAGGGTTATGGTGATAGAGCAGGACTTAATTTTCAGGTTGGTGATAATAACGCTGGTTTGATGATGTCTTTTGGTTTGAACGGCAAGTTTGACTTTCAAATCCGATTTGGTGCTCTAACATTAGGTTTTGGTGATAGAGGACAAACAGGACTTCAGCAGATTGGTAACTTGTTGTTTACTCCCGAAGGTAGACTTACGCAAAATGCACTTGGAACCAGTGGATTGAGAATTACTGATGTTTTAGGCCGTAATTTTACTGGTCAAGCTGGCCAAGGTCAATGGAATCCTTTTGGTCCCAGCACCGGCGATGGTGCTCTTAGCACAAGCACTCAATTGACTGCTCGTCTCACTGCTGGTAACCGCGATTTCATAAGTCAATTACAAGAAAATTCAGCTAAGCTTACACAGCAATTAGATGCATCAAAAATGTCTCAAATGGGCAAATTGCCCGGTACTTTACCTGGAGATTTCAAACCGGCTCAACAACTAGATCCGGCTGGCAAGAATCTTATACAGCAAAACTTTGATCCTCTAAGACAAGACGTAGGAAAATTGCAGCCAGGGCAAAGGGCCGATGGTCCCAAAATCCTTACAGGAAATATTGAAATGGATGCTCGTGCCACTGATGGTATGGGAGGTCGAAGAGGCCATCTAACTGCCGCTGCGCATGAAGCCACTATGAAAGGTGATTTGCAAAATCAACAAGGAAAAATTGATCAATTGCCGGGAGCTAAAGTGCCCGGGGAAAAGTTAACTCCTGAAGAAGAAGCAAACAAGCGCAAAATTGAAGAAGAGAAGAAGAAAGGTGAAATTCGTTCTGGCGAGCAACTCTTGCAAGATGAAGAAGAGCGCAAAGCTAAGCAAAGACGCGAGCAGGAAG
>CAZFKB010000270.1:0-2234 GCA_964519785.1 uncultured Candidatus Obscuribacterales bacterium
AGCCTTTCAATGGCCGTTTTGCCGCCGTTTGAGGCGCGACTTTTTCAGGGACGACCAATTAGCCCTCAAGCATTAGCTTCAATTGCTGTCAGAAGCCATTCTGAAGTTTCAAACTCCAACTCCTGAAATCTTTGCCGTAAATGATCTTGACTCTTAAGTTGTTTAGAGTCAGTGGTTTACTGCCCGATAGTTTGGCATCGTTTGCAACTCTTCGGTTGTTTGACCGAGATTTACTATGTCTAGTCTTATTATATTGTAGGACTGTCGAGTTGTTTTGTAGTCATTTAGCTGACATTTTTCTTGACTAACGCCTACTTCAAGGCTACATTGACTCTCGTAATGTGTAGGCGTTTTCTGGCTCGCTAGCGACCAAGCAACGAAGCAAAAATAAGGATTTAAGGACGATACACTTCTTAATATGCAAGCCCAGCGTGTTGAAATGTCATACGTCATTTAACTGGGATTAGTGGCATATGAGCCTTTTAATTTGCGTGACGACAAATGTGGTTACACCAAACTATCTGAATTAAGAATGTCGGCAAGACTACTAAATAAAACCAATCTGCAAGCACTGGCCTTACCAAACGTGAACACGAGGCCTGTCGCGGGACCTTGTGACTACAATATAAGTGACGATTCTCGTTTGCAATTATTGCAACAGTTCGAGGCGGTAAAGGATGCAGAACGTCAGCGATTGTCTCGCGAACTTCATGACCAGATAGGACAGGATTTAATTGCTTTGTCTTTAGGGATTCGTTCTCTAAAAAAAGAAATGTTAGATGCCCCTGATGCGTTAGCCCAGTTAGAGCAGTTACAAGAGATGGTGAGCCGCTTAGATCAACGTGTTCATGATTTTGCTTGGGAATTACGCCCACTCATCTTAGACGATCTGGGACTGGTCGCTGCGATTGATACTCTTATTGAAAAATGGTCTGTGAAAAATGCAGTAGCTTCAGATTTTCAATGCAGTGGCATTGAAAATCTGAAGCTACCAATAAATGTGGAAAATGGCTTATATCGTATTGTTCAAGAAGCTTTGACAAATATCTCCAAACACGCAGAGGCCAATTCAGTTACCGTTACTGTCCAGTTTCAATCAGGAGCACTGTTAGTTGTTATTAGCGATGATGGGCAAGGTTTTGATGTTGCTGCCATCAGGAAAATGGCTCGTAACGGTAAGAGTTTTGGACTTTTGGGAATGTTGGAGCGTGCAGAGTTGATCGGAGGGGCACTTGATATAAGCTCGACGATTAACTATGGCACCTCGATAAAGGTAAGTATTCCGCTCTTTTCAAGGAAGAAAGGTAGATATGTCCAAACTACGTGTCTTTCTTGTTGATGATCATCCTATAGTGCGTAAAGGTCTTAAGGCGCTGATTACTGAGCAACCTGACATGGAAGTAATCGGAGAAGCTGGTGATGGAAGGGTCGCTTTATTGCAAACAAAGGAATTGCAACCTGATGTGATGATACTTGATTTCACTTTGCCTGATTTAAATGGCTTACAAGTTATGGAGCGAGTAAAACAGATTTCACCGCACACAAATGTTTTGGTTCTTACCATTCATGAAGCTAGCGGATATTTACGACAAATGTTTCAGGTTGGGGCATCAGGGTATCTGCTGAAAAGAACTGCCGGGGAAGAGTTGGCTCATGCAATACGTGTTGTGGCGACTGGTGGAGCATATTTGGATCCGACTCTAGCTGGAAAGATGGTGTCTACGTTGGTTCATCAGTCTTCTTCAAAATGGAAAAACCCCGCATCAGGAAGTAAGTTAAGTGACCGCGAGAGAGAGGTTTTGCGTTTGATAGCTTTGGGCTATAGCAACAAAGAGATTGCTGGCCAGCTTGATTTGAGTGCTAAAACGATCGAAACATATAAAGCCCGGCTGATTGAAAAGCTTGGTTTGAATAGCCGCTCAGAATTGGTTCGATATGCTCTTAATCAAGGCTGGCTTCAAGATTTATAGAAAATTAGGTACTTGTGTAAGGGAAATATCTGTGTGTGACTGCTTTTCCCTGTTTTACCCGGACGACTTTTCTGACAGACAGGATTGTCCGAAAATGAGAGATTACCTTAGGTGCCAATAGTTTCAGGTTAATTCTCCTGCGGCGTCTCAGCAAAGGAGAAATGTCGCTAGATGCGAAATTACTCACTCAGAAGCAAATAGCCTCTAGTGAGCATGCGTTGTCAGATCGGAGCATTCCGTATGACAAACATGGTAAATAATTGC
>CAZFKB010000271.1:0-1953 GCA_964519785.1 uncultured Candidatus Obscuribacterales bacterium
TCTTGAATCAATCTATAAATACAATCGTCTATCGCACTTCTTTTTCCATAATTGAGCAAGTCTCTAGTAGTGAATGGTTCATCTATTTCTAGCGTGCGCAAATGACGGCGAATCTTCTTTGTGACACCAAGTTGAGTGATACCTTTTTTCATAAAGTCACCTCCTGAGAAAATCACCGAGTTTTTCTCAGTTATCAACTTTAGACCAAAAACCTCTTTAGCGATCAATCAAAAGCCGGGCCAATTGCCAGTTTCGGAGATTTGG
Organism: uncultured Candidatus Obscuribacterales bacterium; assembly: GCA_964519785.1. Classification (GTDB taxonomy): domain Bacteria; phylum Cyanobacteriota; class Vampirovibrionia; order Obscuribacterales; family Obscuribacteraceae; genus Aved-18. The sequence continues at coordinate 265 of CAZFKB010000271.1, forward strand.
TCCAATCATGCAAATTACTATCGGAATAGCCAATTCGGTTTTAGCCAATTCGGTTTTTGCCGATGAACTTTGCCAGTGAACTTTGCGAATGAACTTTGCGAATGAGCTTTGCCAATTAACATTGACAATAAGCAGTGGTCAATGATTACGACCAAACAGCCTTACCAAAAGAGTCATTTTGGGCAACTAAGCAGATTACTATTTGTATTCGCCAATCAACTGAAACGCCGCCCAATATCTTGGATTAGCACGCAATTTTTTAGCAGATTCATCGGCATCGCGCGAAGTAAGACCCTTCTCCATAAACTGAATTGTTTTCAGCTGAGCATTACGCAATGATCGTGCTTTATTCTTGTCGGACTGCTTAATCATCTCACCATACAACAGTCCCATTTGATACTCAGTCATAACGTCATCGACGTTCCACTGACTTACAAGAATAGACGGAGTGCCAGCAATAATAAAAGCGCGAGATAGACCGATGACACCATCCCCGGTGATTTGACCACGCCCTGTTTGACAGGCAGAAAGTACAATCAATTTCGATTTGAGCGAAGGCAATTCGAGTATATCTTTTACAGACAAAAGTCCATCATCGCCACCAGAGGGTGCAAGCACAACAGACGAATCCATCGGATGCAACTCATCTACAAGACCATGTGTAGCCAAATGAATATATGAATACTTAGGCACTAATTCTCTGAATTTCGCCTTAGTAGCAGCATCTCCTACTTCCATTTTGGTGGCTGCAGGATCAAAAAAGGTAGCTACTTTTTTAACTTCCTTTTCAGCATAGGGTAATTTTCCAAGAAATTTATTCTGCTCAGTAATCGGATTTCCAAAAGCAAGAAGAGTATCGGGCGCACTTGCAACTTCGCTTGCAATCTCTTGAGTTGCTCGCAACACAGCTATTGCAGGCAAGAAATTAAGCGTATATTTTTCAACTAAGAATTTGCCATCACCAGCTTGCAGAGCCGCAAATGGAACCATAAACAAAGGACCATAAGGAACTATGGTCAGTTCCTGATCTGAGTTAGCAGGCAATAAATCGGCTACAGGCTCGATCAAAATCGCATAGAGTTTTTTTAGGGTCGATTCTCGCAATTCGTTCAAACGGTGCATATCTTGCGTGTCTTTAGGACTGGTAGTTATGGCAAGATGGTTTTGGCGAATCAATTCTTTTAACTGACCAACTTCGATACTCTTAGAACGTGCGACAATTTTTTCACCATCCGGTGAGATGACCCAGATCAATAATTTCTTCGGCATCAAAACGTATTCGACTACGCATGATCCATTTTTACTCACAAGTTTTTTAATTTCAGCAATATTGGGAGCACGAGCATTTACCGAAGATACGGCCGAAGCTTCTAAGACTGTGGGGGTTTTCGGAACAACACTTACAGCACGAAATCCGGTCTCACCACCGACCACTTGAAGATTCGGGGCAAAAGCAACTTGGTTAGGAGCTTTTTTGGTATCTACTCCCGGAATGCTTTCATCTTCGACAAGAGTAGAAGATACACGTGCAACAGGGCTATTTACAGCGCTAGATTCACGTCTGCCTTCGAGCATATCGAGGAATGCACGAGCTCTACCTTTTTCAGCAATTTCAAGCGCCTGATCAAATTTTTGATCTTGATTCAGTAAATCGATTAAGTCCAGAAAACAATCTTCGCGCAAACTCAA
>CAZFKB010000271.1:1963-2232 GCA_964519785.1 uncultured Candidatus Obscuribacterales bacterium
AGAACTGTCGACGCTCCTTATCTGCCAGAGCAACCGCCTTTTCTAAATGAGTTCGTGCGGTTTGATTATCGTTCAATTTTAAACACGATTTTCCAAGGCCGGTTGCACAGTCCCACTGACTTTCTATATTTCCTATAGAATCAGCCAGAGTGGCGGCTTCTTCATAATATTTTTTGGCTTTACCGGCTTGCTCCAATATGTGATACGTGAGTCCAAGCCCACGCAAAGCGTGACATTCTCCTAGTTTGTCACCAACTTCCTTGTAGGCT
>CAZFKB010000272.1:0-2230 GCA_964519785.1 uncultured Candidatus Obscuribacterales bacterium
TTATGATTATATTTACTTCGCTTTTAAATATATAATAAACAGAACAAGATAGCCTAGCTATATGTTCGGCATCCACTCAGCCATGAGCGGGTCGATTCTTCCGGCTTCACCCAGTGCTCCTGAAGACGACTGCAAGACATAGTACAAGAATACGATAATGGCTGAATAAATCAGACCCATGTTACTTCGAGATCGTCTACCAAGCAGCCCCAGCGGCGCTCCAGCCAGAGCTACCACAAGACAGGCAAGCGGTTGCGAGATCTTTTGATAATACCTGACCAGGATATCGTTTGAGAGCGAATGCGAGGCTTTGAGATTTTCGATATATTTGTGCAGCTCGATAATATTCATCTCTGTGGGCAGGATATTTCCCGAATCGAGCACTTTCTGCGCGTTTTTGATACCTGGAATGCGCAACTTATCAAATTGCAGAATACGCGTAATGTCGCTTGTACCGCTAATTACATAAGTCCTTCCATTTTCCAGAATCCACTCGCCATGGCGGAACCAGCCCTGGGCAGCAGCAATGATTTGAACCAATTGGCTGCGAGTAAAGTCCATAATAATGACGTTTGTCAGTTTTTCTCCCAGATACTGGTCCACGAAGTAAATGCGTTGCAGTCGCATATTAGGGTCGCGTTCCATGTAAGTAAAGTTAGTCTGACCTGCAGGCATCTCGGCTTTGTACAAAGCAAGAAACTCAAGCTTTTTAGCAGCGCGGTTGGCTACTGGCACAATGGCCTCGTTGATACCAAAACTCACAAGACTTGTGAACTCGCCAAACAAAAGCGGTGCCACCATGATTCGATAGAAGCTAACGCCACTCGTGCGCAAAGCAATGATTTCAGAATCGCCCGATAATCGGTTGAATACAAGCAATGTACCAAGCAGTACACCAATTGGGATGGTCATAACAATAACGGCTGGCAAGTGCAAACCGATGATACTGAGCGCCATATCGATTGGAACGCCAGAGCGCATGATCAAACTGAAAACCAACTTCAACTGATCGGCACCAAACCACACACCAGTGACGATACCAACACCAAATAAAAGCGGTTGCCAGAATTCGTTTGCGATATAACGGTCGAGTAATTTAGGCTGAATCATAGAGTGAAGTCCTCGCCCAGGTAGTGCTTACGCGCAACCGGGCTATCGGCTACTTCTTGCGAAGAGCCTGCTACCAAAATTTTGCCTTGATCAATGAGATAGGCACGGTCGGTAATTCTAAGTGTAGCTCTTGGGTTGTGGTCAGTTAGAAGCACACCAAGATTCCACTCGTCGCGCAAACGACGAATGAGACTTTGAATATCCGAAATCGAAATGGGGTCGATACCTGTAAAAGGTTCGTCGAGCAAAATGAAGTGTGGCTCTGATGCAAGACAGCGTGCGATTTCCAAACGACGACGCTCACCACCAGACAACTGCACTGCTGCAATATCGTGCAGATGTCCAAGACCGAATTGATTAAGCAAATAATCTGATTTTTCTTTTTGTTCGCGCTTTGGAATATTGCGCAACTCAAGAATCATCATCATATTTTCTTCTACAGTCAGTTTTCTGAAAGTAGAGTTTTCTTGAGGAAGATAGCCTACACCCATGCGGCTTCTGTTGTGAATTGGCATCTTGGACAGATCTTTGCCATTGAGTGTGATTGTGCCTTTTTCAGGCTTCACAAGTCCAAGCACCATATCAAAAGAAGTTGTTTTACCAGCGCCATTTCTGCCAAGCAAGCCAACTACTTCGCCACGCGAAACAGTAAAGCTGACACCATCTACGACACGTCTGCCGCCGTATGTTTTTTGCAAGCCTTCTATCAGAAGAGTAGTTGTTTGTGAGGAAGAATTAGGACTGTTCGCTTGGCCCTGGTTTTGGCCCTGCCCTTTATAAGGATTCGCTTGGGGGATCAATTTATCTTCTCCCGCTTCTTCTCGTCCTCAGCAAATTGAGTTACGTTCTTGATGGGCTTGTTTTGTTTTGGTGCAGGTGCAACGTCATTCTTTAGATTAGGACCAAAATTAGCCAGTTTAGTGGCTGATGCTGAATCTTTTTGAATGATATAAGCTCTGGTATTGCCTTCGGCTATCACTTTGCGATCTTTCATAACCAGTGTGATACGGTCACCAATCCAGCGTCTGCCTGGTTGAATGATTTGCGAACGTCCAAGGAAAACAACCTTTTCGGTTTCGCCATCCATGTTCTTGACCATCACAACATGAGAGCCTGAGCC
>CAZFKB010000273.1:0-2223 GCA_964519785.1 uncultured Candidatus Obscuribacterales bacterium
TGGTATGTTTCTAAAGTGGGCTTGAAAAAATTTTTGTTTCCTTGCGCCGTAGCTCAACTTCTGGCTATGCTTTGATAATGCTGGCTGGCATGGACATTACCATCGGACAATAAGTTTGCTTGTACTGTGGCAGTAAATTGTTTAGAACAATTCTTCTATGGCATAGGTATGTCGGCATTTCTGGTATTTATTTTGAGTACGGTAAAAAGTCAATTCAAAGCGGCTCATTATGCCATGGCTACAGCAATAATGGCATTGGGCCTTTATTTGCCTCAAGCAGCAAGCGGCTTTCTTTGCGATTATTTGGGTTACAAGCTCTTTTTTATCGCAAGTTTTTTGGCTGCTATTCCAGGTATAATCGTCATTCCGTTTTTACCGTTAGAAGAAGAAGGCAAAAATGCAATATCGTAGACTGGGTGCAGCCGGAGTAAAAGTAAGCGAAATCGCACTTGGAAGCTGGCTAACCTACGGCGGTTCGGTAGACGAAAACTCGTCCATAAAACAAATTTTGCATGCTGTAGATTTAGGCATTAATTTTCTCGATACTGCAAATGTCTATGCTCACGGCAATGCTGAAGTGGTTGTAGGCAAAGCATTGAAATCGCTTGAACGCGATTCCATTTTTCTTGCAACTAAAGTCTTTTTTCCGATGGGTGATGGCCCAAATGACCGCGGTCTTTCGCGCAAACATGTTTTTGAACAGTGTCATCAAAGTTTGAAACGATTGGATACACCATACATCGATTTGTATCAATGTCACAGATACGACCCCGATACTCCAATGCATGAGCTTGTCCGCACGATGGATGACCTTGCAAGACAAGGCAAAATTCTTTATTGGGGAGTAAGTGAATGGAAAGCCGAGCAAATTGAAGATGCAGTCAATACAGCCAAATCTATGAATGCATTGGCACCAGTTTCGAATCAGCCTTGTTACAACATGCTTACTCGACGTATAGAAGAATCTGTGATACCGACATCTTGGAAGCATGGTATTGGACAGGTTGTTTTCTCGCCGCTGGCTCAAGGTGTGCTTACAGGCAAATACGAAGTAGGCAAACCGGCCCCCAAAGACAGTCGGGCTGCCGATGATCGAACTAATGTTTTTATGCTTGGCAATAACTTGAACAGTGAATCTAACTTGAAAAAGGTAAAAGAGCTAAAAGAAATTGCTTCCGATCTTTCTTGCAGTCCAGCACAGCTGGCGCTTGCCTGGTGTTTGCGTTTGAAAGAAGTCTCTAGTGTCATATGTGGTGCCACGCAAAATTATCAAATCGATGACAATGTGAAAGCCGCCGGTCTTAAATTGAGCCAAGAGGTTCTGGATAAAATCGAGAATATTCTGTCTTCTACAAATTTAGTCCGTTAATTTTTTGCTTTACCCACATCTGGGTAGAATGAGAAATATGAATAGAACTAAACTCAATTTTCTTACAGCCCAGACTCTGGCCTTGAGTCTGTTTGTGGGACAAGCATTTGCCCAGACTCCTCAATCAAGTCAGAATCCTGCCGACCCAGCCAAACTTGAGCGAGTCCCGCTTTTAAAGCCAGACTCGCAAGATAAGCTACCTGGGCAGTTGCCTGATTCCACGGTTAAAATTCCGAGTACTTCGGGCGAGGCGCCTGGTCCGCAATTAATGCCAGAGGTGAAAAAAGAAACAGAATCGGCTTCTGATGCTGTTTTGAATAACGAAACCAAGATCGAGCAGAAAATAGAAGAGGACTTACGCAAGCCAGAGCGCACTTCTACGTCTTTGGAGGTTCCAACGCTACACACTCCCTCGTCACCTGCAAGTAAGGAAAAACCTCAAACGAGTAAAGAGCCCATGAAGTTATTTGGGCGAATCGAGCAACTTTCAGGTTCTGCAGATGTGAAACTCCCGCCTCTAAAAGCACTCACACCTCAGCTTGACCCTAGAGGTTTTACGGGCAATGTGGCCGGCGGTGTAGATGAAAGCAAATACTCAGGAACTATAGCCAAAGAGTTTCCAAACGAATTCAAAGGCACCTGGGGCGGCACTTTGAAAGTTTGGACGTACACTTATAGCCCGCTTTATTTGAAACTCGACCCTGCTGAAGCTGCAAGCATGGTCAAAATCATGAAACGTGACCGTCAGGGTGTTGCTAACTTCGTCTTTAGAGAGGATCGCAGCCACAAAATTGCCCTCGACCCGACATCGGTTCTATTGTCGGTACCAATGAAAGACACGAATACGTATTCAC
>CAZFKB010000274.1:0-2217 GCA_964519785.1 uncultured Candidatus Obscuribacterales bacterium
CAAGTGCTGTTCGGTTCGTTGGGGACTCTTCTCAGTTTTTTCAAATAGCCCCACAATATTCAGGCGAATCATGGAGCTCGCGATTTCCCCATTTGAAATCAACTCATTTAGTGCCTCAAGCAAAGGGAGTACATCACGAGATGCATAAAGGTCGCCGACATGGGATATCGTAAGAATGCTTGGCTGTTCAAAAGCCGCTTGACTCAGAAACTGCTCAAAACCGTTGTTTATCGTAATTGTGTTTTTGTCAGAGAGCCAGGCATATCTAGAAAGAAAATCAAGACGCAGCTCTTCGGTATTTGCAACCAACAGGCAGGAAGCACGAATCGCGAGCATCTCCAAAGTACGTTCGATTCGACAAATGAGTTGTCCCCGCCGATTGTGTCCTGGGGCGCTGACCCAAGGATCTCGAAAATCAAGGACAAGTGGCACTCTGGAGCAGTAATGAAGCAACAAAGCGCAAATTAGCCCTGACCACGGCCCTCCAGTGGCAAGCAAATAGTTTGGTCTTTGTCGCCAAATTTCCCTAATTCCACCGGCAAAGCACCATGGAATCCATCCCATTTGCGGATCCGGCAGCGCAAGTAGATTCGTAACAAAGTCCTTGGCGCTCGTAGGCAGTACTTTTCGTTCACTTTGCTGCAAGTTTGTAGCATTCGTAGTGCTTGGAACTTCTTTCCTCTTATCATTCTTTATCCAGCGCGACTTTAACTTGATCATCCACTCTCGTGGACGATGCGCAGAGCAGCGCACCACGTTAACCCCGTTCACTAGGGTCTTTAGCAGGTCTTGATCGATTGTCTGGTCTTGCAGAAAATGGCATTCTTTTACCGTCAGTATGGAAACGCTGTCACCTAGGTTTGCCAGCTGATTTGCCAAGTGAAATGGACGAAAAGAACCGCTGCTAGAGTCAGGTGGAAAATAGTATGCAATCAGCATTGCGTGCATTCGGAAGCGCCTGTTCGATCTACTACCAATCACAGTCGGCTGTGGTCACGTACCACTGAGCCGATTTGATCTTGACTACTGATTTGTTCCCGTCTTCACGGCCAAAGTGCACAAAGCATGGGCGCGACTCCCGCAAATACAGGCCGGCCGTACGCAATGTCCTTTTCACAGCTTCTGATCCCATAAACTCCACTGTAAGGCTAGAAAATTTGGAGCTGGCCGCGAAAATCGCTAACTCATTCCATAAGCGCGCTGCCGCTCCAGGAAAACTGCAATCAGCAAGGAAATCTTCTACACGTAGCACGTCATCTGAACTCGTATACGCAGCGTAGGCCAATAGCACATTTGTTTTGATGTCACGTATCAGTAGGTAATTGAATTGCTTAGCCCTAACATTTGCAAATCGCCAATCTAAAAATTTCTTGTCCCGCCAGATGGCCAGAACATTATTTGGAATCGCTCTATTGAACAGTTGGTCGACTTCGTTGGGAACTTCTGTTGACCATTGCGCGACGTAGTTTGATGACGTTTTTCTCCGAAAAATCTCGAACCATAACGTCGATAAGTCGACCACAGTGCCTATTGCACGGCTCGCAATTGAAGGCAGGTATTTGGATAGGTATTTCGCAGATCGCAGAACTCGCGCGTAGCGTTCAAGATCTCCAACTGATTCATACCCAACTCTGCCGAATACGGGCGCCGATTTTGGATTCGGGAATCCATATAGAAATGAGTAGCGACCGAGCGCACGAGAAGTCAGCTCTCGTTGAAGCAGCAACGCAGGAAAAAAAGTCCGGTACTCGGGTAGGAGCACAAAGTCGATCATTGCTCCGGCAAAGACAGCTTGCTTGTCGAGTTGAAAACGCCGCGGGCCAACGGAGGCACATCCGACTGCGTCCGCCGCCAAGACTTTCCTGAGCATTAGCACGAGTGGCAGGCCATCTGGATTGGACTCGTAGTACCACTTGACTTTTGCTTCTGGATGACCTTCGTGATGTAGGCCGGTCTGCCAAACCGCAAGCATCGCACTCTTGGCTGAGACGTATGACTCCTCGAACACTTGAAGATTTTTTTCAAGGTTCATGCGTTTTCTTGTGTTCGTGTCAAGAAAAAGAACATGCGCCAACTAGTTTCGTTGACTCAACTTTCGGTGCCTCGTATCGGAAACGTATGCACTACAAACCTGGTTGAGTTTTCCGTCGCATCACTCATATGTCAATTCAGCTCAAGTGAAACAACGTCGAATGCAACCTGCGATGTTTATGAGCG
>CAZFKB010000275.1:0-2213 GCA_964519785.1 uncultured Candidatus Obscuribacterales bacterium
GTGCTTTTGAACAAATCAAAAAAATTGCACCAGAAACAAAAGTCGTTTTTCTAACAGCGCATGAGGATCCTTCATTTGTTCACCAGTTCGTTAAGGCTGGTGCTGCAGGTTATATTCTGAAGCGTTCTGCATCGCAAGAATTGATCAAATCGCTTTTTGCCATTCAAGACTCGGTCTATATAGACCCAGCCATTACTGGTCAACTTCTAGTGCAAATGCGCAGCGACCTTGACACAGGCAGCGAGCCTTCAGTCAAGTTGAGCGCACGAGAGCGTAAGGTTCTGGAAATGGTGGCACAAGGTTTCAGCAATAAAGAGATTGCAAATTCGCTTTCGCTGAGCGTTCGTACAGTCGAAACGTACAAAGCCAGATCTATGACCAAACTTGGATTCACGAGTCGCTCTGAAATCGTACGCTATGCGCTCAAACAAGGATGGCTGTCCCAAGAGCCGACTCTTGTCTAGGCTTCTGCCATACTAAGCGGTATATTCAGCTTGATAGATTCCGATTCTATCTGCAATGGCATAGATAAAATCCATTGCAACATCATAAGCAGTGCCGGTTGCCGATATAGCAAGACCATTTGAACAGATTGTCTTGTCTTGGTGCATATCTTCAAAGACGGGCATCCTGCCGATGTCTGACTTGCACACAACTCTAGCGCCTGAACCAGAAGCGCCAATAACGCGATGATGCATAAAAGCATCTCCAATAAAGTCGATAACAAGCGAGTCGGTCGATAATTTCGTCGCGGCACCCTCGCCTGATGGAATATAAATTGCATCGAAGTCTTTAGAGCGCACAAGTGACATATTGCGGTCCGCGCGCAGCAAGTCGCCCTCTTCACTCTTTAAGAAACCGACGCTTGAAGAGACGATCACAGGTTTTGCTCCATTTTCTATGAGCAAATCGAGAATCACATTCAAATCTTTGGTTGAAAAACCGTCAGCAAGTAAAATAGCCACTCTGGGCGAACTTTGGCGAAACAAAACAGAATTGAGAGAATTTGGCACGAAATCTTTCTCCTTTATTCAGATCTTAGGCTCTAAAAGTTCTTAAGACTGTCAGGAGCGAGTGTGGCTTTTTGTCAGATCAAATACCGACGTCGCTGTCTGTTTGGGTGCTTCCCACGCGTGGATTGGAAGAACCTTTAGCATCAGGAGAAATTATGTCGCCTGTGCGTCCCATGTTCATTTTTTGTCCTGCGAACTGATTGTCTTGATGGCTGCTGCCAATATACACGGCTCCAACTATAACCAGAGCTGCGATAAATAGAATGATGGTGGTAACTTGGTTTCTCATACAAAACACCTGCTAAAAATTCGATTACTGTTGCGCATTAAGACATAGCCCAGAAACATGGTTCTGGTGCCGCTTTAAATAGTTTCAAACCAAGCAGTTAGAAGCCCGGGTTCAAGTCCCGCTCTCCTCTTGCTCTTCCATGATTTGACGTGTTTTGTTCAATAAGATCATCTGACTGTCTACAGATAGATTCTGAGCCATAAATAGATGAACAGCAAGACAATAAGATATTTCAAGGTCGGTCTGACCGATTAAGCGATCGTTCAACACCCTGCAAAAATAAGCAGCATTTTCTGAGGGAGGAGCAGCTTCAGAATTGATAGCAGTATTAAAATCGAAAATGACTCCAGAGTCATTTGTAAGCTCGTTGACTTCGAATCGATACGCGCACTTTGCCTGACATGATCCACAAGTCTGATAAGGACCTTGATCGCGCTCGCTCATTTTTATAAATGAGTTACGCCAAGCTTGTATTTCATATAACGATAGCTTTGGTGTTTTCTTTCCGGGATTAAAAGCCATATTGAGCAGCTTTAACCAACGTTTTTCGAGTTTTCGCACTTCTTCGTGCGGCCAAAAATTGTCTTCTCCTTTACGCTGCAAATAACGATGCGTTGCTATTACAAGCGCTCGCCATGTCAGCTCTGAAAGATCGCCAAGATTTGAACGTCCGCCTAAAATGCGCTGGACTTCCCTGATAATCTGGGATCTAAAATGAACAAGTTGCATATAATCTTTAGAAAAAGACAACATGAAGCGATTGTATAAATTGCGAAAACTGCGATGATTAGCTACAAGTAAAGTATATTCATCGTCTATAAAAGTAAGGTCGCGACGCCCAGAGTTGAATTTTTTCATAGCCTGCTGCAACTGTTCATCAACATCTTCAAGACTCGAACCATTAGTTTCTC
>CAZFKB010000276.1:0-2208 GCA_964519785.1 uncultured Candidatus Obscuribacterales bacterium
CATTTTGAAACTCAGGGAAAATGAAACAACCGTTGGCACTTCCACCCAGCGCCACATTAGACGACTTAGCAGTCCAGTGACCGATGTCTGCATCAGAGGCTTTGCAGCGAACGACCTGACATTTGTGCTTCTCGGCAATACGCTCGATGACAGAACTTGAATTGACAGGGACCACAATAGTTTGACCTGGTTTGTCGCGCAGAATTATATCGGCAACTAGTGCCAGCAACAATTCACCCCTGATAATATGACCGGTTTCGTCGACCAGGGTCATTTGCTCGCCATTACGCCCAATTTGCACACCCATATCGGCTGAAAGAGCACGCACAACATCTGCAAGTTGACGACGCATCGCCATGCGCTCATCCTGGCGAGGGGCATTTGCACGAATAGACGAGTTCAAAACAACTGTTTCTACCCCTAGCTGTCCAAGTAAGCCTGGAAGAATTACTCCGGTTTCAGACATGGCATAGTCTAGAACCACTTTGGGTGCTTGGGTTGCGATACTGCCTGAGCGAGTTTTGCGAGTAAATTTTGAGCCAGGCATCACACAAAACGGCACTGCGTCTTCTTCAAAAACCTGACCTTTTACTTTCTCCAGAAAGTCTTGCTTGTAATATTCGCGCACAAGGCTTGGATAAGCGATTCTTCCAATGTCGCTTGGTTTGCAACGAGGGAAATCTTCTTTGAAGAAAGTAGCCTCTATCTTCTTCTCCATATTTTTTGGAATGCTTATACCTTGATTGTCGAAAAACTCAATCATGATTTTTTCAGGCTCGCGCTGTGACAACCTTATATGTATTAGACCTGCCGCACGCTGTGTCTTCACGTAATATCGAGAAATTGGCAATGCCGAAGCTTCAAGGTTTTGCACTTCTATGCCGACAGACTGCAAACCAGCCGAAATGGCTCGGCTTATCATTTGACTCACTGGCCAGTAGTCTCGGCTAACCAGTACAGGTCCGCTTTTGACCACAGAGCCATATGCAGCTGCAAGATTCACGGCAAATTCAGGAGTAAGCTCTACGTTAGCTAGGCCTCTTACGCCATTGGTACTGAATATGGTGCGGGGCGCCTTGGTTCCCCATACAAGTGAAGTCACCACACGAGAACCAGATTCTATAACTTTATCTGGCCATACTCGGACATCGGGACTGATTATCGATTCTTGCCCAACCGAGGTATTCTCTCCGATGATACCGCCTTCTAAAATTTCGGCGCCATCATGCACAGTGGCATTGTTGCAGACGATACAAGCACGTAATTGAGTTTTCTTGCCGATATAAACATTTGACCACACTACTGGCTGCTTAATTGAGCTTTGCTCTTGAATGACTACATTGTCGCCAATAGTCGAGCCAGGACCGATTTCTACATTGGGTCCAATGCGACAGTCCTTACCAATCAAGGCAGGTCCGTGCACTTTTGCTGTTTGATCAATTTGCGATCCTTGACCGATATAGATATCGCCCGGATCTTTTTGAGCATAGCTGATATTGCATTTGACGATTCCATCAAGAATGTCTTTGTGAGCCTGGCGATACATCTGCAAGTTACCGACATCGCACCAGTAGCCATCCATAACGTATCCGTACATTGGCTCGTTGCGAAGCAGAAGCAAAGGAAATAGGTCGTTTGAGAAGTCTTGCTCTTGACCCATTATGATGTAATTGAGTACATCGGGTTCCAGAATATAGGTGCCGGTATTTGCGGTATCAGAAAAAACTTCAGAGGCAGATGGCTTTTCTAAGAAGCGCTTGATTCGTCCGTCTTTTTCAGTAATAACTAATCCGTATTCGAGCGGATTTTCCACTCGTTTTAATACCAGAGTCGCTTTGGATTTGCGCTCTTTGTGGAATTTGAGCGCAGCGGTCAAATCCATATCGGTAAGCGTGTCACCAGAAATAACCAGGAAAGTCGAATCCAATCTATCCTGAATTGCTTTGACACAACCTGCAGTACCAAGAGGTTTGCCTTCTTCGGTCGAATATCCAATTTTGCATTTAAAATCAGAACCATCACCAAAATAATTTTTGATTGCATCTGGTAAATAGTGCAAAGTAAAAGTAATGTCGTCGAAGCCATGTTCGACAAGCAAGTCGACGATATGCTCTGCCATTGGTCTGTTACCAACTGGCACCATAGGCTTAGGAATATTACAAGTCAGAGGTCTCAAGCGGGTTCCTGAACCACCAGCCATTATCACCC
>CAZFKB010000277.1:0-2194 GCA_964519785.1 uncultured Candidatus Obscuribacterales bacterium
ACCGCCGTGCGTTTGGCTTGAGCCAGCATAATCGAATTCTTCTTGTCGCCGCCATCGGCTACAAGCAAGTAAGGATGGTCAGAATTTCTTTCTTGGGCGATTATCCAGTTTTGGACCCCTAGGAATAAAAGACAGCTAGCCAGCGGAATTGCGATGCGTGCTTTCGTGAATGATTTCCAGCTTGACAAGTTAAATGACCTCAGACATTAGATGGGAAGCTTATACATTGTAATTGTGCCAACATATGCCTACTAATTACCAGACTTTATTCAATAGTTAGCAGGAAAAAGACACGACTTTAAGATCAAGTGAGCGTCTAAGTTTTATTTTACCTGAACTAGTATGCGCCTGCTTAAGCCATAATTCAAGAGCCTGTTAGCGCTGTCCTGTTCTGCCAAACCAGGCATTGTCAGGAACCTTAAAAATTTGCCGTTTAAGCCTTTGCTCGGGTCACCTAAAATCACATGTAGGAGCAATTAATACGTGACTACCGAACTTAAAGAACGCGAAGAAACGACTATTTCTTCCACTGGGGACCAAGAAGCGGTCTTGAGCCATAATTCGGCGCATTCGGTCGCGCCATCGTTCGTCGCCCGCCTCAAAGCGCTCAAAAGTCGCATTAAGCTGTCTAGTAAAGCCAAAACCCGGCTCAAGCTTATAATTTCGCTAGGTCTTTTCCTGTCACTATTTCTCTTTGGCAAAGTCGATTTAAGCAAGGCCTGGCATGCTGCCTTGAGTGCGCACAAGGGCTATATTCTTGCAGCAACTATTCTCTTTTTGCTGAGTCCGATTCTCAATGCCTATAGATGGCAGATTTTGGCTAATGCAGTGGGGCTTTTCGCTCCGCTTTCCAAAATCACCCAATATGTTTATGTAGGATTATTTTTCAATTTATTCCTTCCCTCTACTGTAGGTGGAGACTTCAGTCGCAGTTATTACCTGTCAAAAGGCACGGGAAAACACTTACATGCGCTGACTTCAGTACTGGTGGATAGAGCTAGTGGGCTTGCTGTTTTGTTGTTATTTGCTTCGATGGGACTTTTGTTTGGTCCCGGCGGCGACCAGTTACCGATGCCACTCAAGCTGCCTATTTTCATTGCTACCTTTGGCATTTATTTTATTGTGCCTTTCGTTCCTCAGCTCGCTCTCAAATTCTTGGGACCGCAAAACTGGTTGTCCCGAAAATTGAATGAAGGAACGGCCAAAGTTTTCTGGCAGGATAAAGGTCTTATCTTCACCACAATTTTGCAGTCGGTCATAATTCAAGTCATTATCGTTTTGTGTCACCTTGCTGTGGGACTGGCTCTTGGTATCAAAGTGCCGCTCTGGTATTACTTTGTCTTTTATCCTTCAGTTGCGGTTCTTGGCTTTGTGACGCCCAGCATCAACGGTATTGGTGTTAGAGAATGGGCTTACACTTATTTCTTGACCTTGATGGCGGTGGACAAAGATACCGCCCTTACATTTGCTTTAATTTGGCTTGGGCTCACTACTTTGAGTAGCTTGGTCGGAGGCCTTGTTTATGTGGCTGGAAAATTCCGTAATGTTCAAAGCGAAGTTGAACAGATGGCAAAATCGGAAAAATTAGAGCGAGCGGAAATTACTTAATTTGGGTTGGTCCGCTTTACTAAAAGACGAATACATTAAAGCAGTAAACGATATTGCTATAGGCGCTGTTGTGCCGATTTATCTGGTTGGTGGTCATTTGCGTGATTTTGTCATGCAAACTGATACCAAATTTGATACTAAGCAGGGGGCAATTCCCACTTATTTAGATTACGATTTTGCCGTTAAAACAGCAGAGCAAAACGGTGCAATTGAATTTGCAAAACTAATAAGCGAAAAATTGAATGGTGTTTTTGTTCTTTTAGACGAGAAGAATGACACTGCAAGAGTAGTTCTGAACAGTGATACCGCAAGTCCAGTCAACATTGATTTTGCTGCTTGCGTGGGCGGTGGTATCGAATCTGATGTCATGCGCAGAGACTATTCGGTAAATGCACTTGCCTGGGATCCTCTTGATCCGGATAATCTCATAGATAAAGTACAGGCGATGAAAGATATTGAAAATCGCTTGATACGAGCCCTTAGCCAAGACAATTTGGTAGACGACCCGCTTCGAATTTTACGTGCATACAGATTTAGTGCAGCTTTGTCCTTTTCAATTGATAAAACTACTCAAGATTGGCTTGCT
>CAZFKB010000278.1:0-2189 GCA_964519785.1 uncultured Candidatus Obscuribacterales bacterium
TCCGGGTATTGAATCTAAAGGGCGGACAAAAACTAAAGTTTATGTCCATGACATTTGTGCAAAATTAGACCCGCCAAATTTCAGCCTTTTCCAAGACAGGTTTAATAGAGTTTTTGGCCACCCAGGAGACATGCTTAAATGCGAGTTGCTATATACGCCAGGGTCTCAACCCATGAACAGCAAACTCTGCCAATGCAGATGAAGACCTTGCGGAAGTATTGCCGAATGAGAAATTGGAAGATTGAACTGGAGGTAGAAGATATTGGATCGGGCGTCAAAGACCGCAAAAAGCGCGAACAAATTCTAAAAGCAGCCAGACAAAGAAAAATCGACGCTGTATTAGTATGGAAGTTAGATCGCTGGGGTCGGTCTATTCACGATCTTTTTTCTACTCTTAAAGAGCTTCATGACCTCGGAGTTCCTTTTGTTTCATACACCGAAGCTGTCGATTTAAGTACACCAATCGGTCGAGCAGTAGCTGGCGTTTTGTCAGTCTTTGCTGATTTTGAAAGAGAGATGATAAGAGAACGCATAAAAGCCGGAATCGCTTATGCAAGAAAACGCGGACGCAGACATGGCAGACCCAAGTCAGTCACCAAACACGCCACCAAAGTAAAAAAGCTAATTGATCGAGGATTATCAAAAGCAGAAATTGCAAGGCAATTAAACATCAGCCGAGCTTCCGTCCGGCGCCTTTTAATTAAACCGGAGTAAGTAATCTGGAACGCTGGAAATACTGGGCTTAAAGGCGGCTTTCAAAGCGGAAAATGGCCCATTTTTACGCGAATCGTTGCCATCCCTCATATAGAAATCCGGATTTTCGTATCGATTATTTGGAAGATAGCTTTTATGCAGAAGTAACACAAACCGACATAGGAAAAGAGCAAAAAAAATGCTATGAAATAATGGATTACCTTCATAGGAATCTATCTAACAGTGGCTCTTTAGACTGTTTTTTCTTCCGACGACCCAACCAAACGGAACTACAAATTGTCCTTGAATTGTGTCAGAACTACTATTCTTGTGGAAAGTTAGTTATGCTACCGGAAAATCTAGGTGTGATAAGTGATAAATTCGAGTCTTCGGGTGCTGAGTACGCGAACTTGGGATATCAAGACGATGGAATCCGGTTGTTTAAATCAGGAGCAATCTCGGTAAGCATTCCATACCTGGATACTAAAACCGAAACCGTCATGGATAAAAAAGCGCAACAGTTACCGGAAAAGGGCAATGGCTTAATTTTGGTGGATTTAACTAACACACCAGGTGGCATCAAAGCATGGAAACCATGTATTGAGCGTAAATTCTTCCAACCTCAAAAACATACGCGAATAAGCTGTGTTGTTCTCTTTTCTAATCAATGGGGTTGGAACGGAACAAGAACCGAGATCGCTTATATAAAAAACAAGTATGCGAAAATTCAGTCACCAGACTGGCTTATAGCTGGATTGAATCATAATTAACTTTAGCAATAGAAAGAAATGCCATCAAAGAAAAAAATCATTACAAACATAATTTGCATTATCGGATATTGGTTTTGTCATCAATAGGTTTGATTACTGTGCTAGCAACCGCAGTCGCAAGAACACAAACAACAATGGAAATCCCAATCGATATGGGAAACTGAATAAAAACCATTATTAGTCTATTGAAAAACTTTTCCATCGTATTCACTACAGGAAAGGCTCCAAATCCCATAACGAAAGTAAAAAAACTAAGATATCCAAAAACAATAATCCAAATAGACATGAAGCAGATTGAATAAGCCTTGAGTCGCCACTTCGGCCAATGCTGAATAACTACACTAAGTAAAATAGCTATCGCTAACCCAGTAACTGCAGATAGTATAGGAAGACAACTAAAAGCCAGAATCCAAGCAATATCTGAAATGCTTGAATTAACAGCACTAGCTGTTTTTTGATTAAATAACGCAATCATGATCAAGCCAAAACTTTGAATCAGAGAAGGAAGCATAGCTGCAGCAAACACATACGGATGCTCCTTAATTCGAGTAATAACGTTCATTCTCTAACCCGCAAATTGATTTCAAGAAACAGTCTAAACTTCAGAATACTAAATTGACGGAAAGAAAATATTCTTTCTCTGCATTTCATAAACTGTATTGCCTCTCAACTGATTGGCGTCAAATTAAATTGAACCCCAGCGACAATTAGAATTGCGCTTTTTCT
>CAZFKB010000279.1:0-2174 GCA_964519785.1 uncultured Candidatus Obscuribacterales bacterium
TACTACAAGCGACGCTAAAGCGGCACCAATAGCCACGAAACGCAAACACGTCGTATTGGTTGGCAATCCCAATGTTGGTAAATCTGTCATTTTTAACGCACTAACAGGCATGAATGCCGACGTATCGAATTATCCTGGCACCACAATAGACGTTGCTCATGCCAGCCTGCACGACTTCGACCTGTACGACTCGCCCGGAGTCTACGGTATATCGAGCATAAACGATGAAGAGCGAGCCACTCGCAAAATTTTGCTTGAAAGCGACGTCATCGTAAACGTTGCCTCTGCGCTGAGTTTAGACCGAGATTTATTCTTAACTTTGCAGCTCATAGACATGAGAAAGCCACTTTTGCTTGTAATTAATCAAATAGACGAAGCGCAAAAACGTGGATTGCAAATAGATTTTGCTGCATTAGAAAGCGAACTTGGAGTTCCTGTCATCCAGTGCGTTGCGGTAAAAAAACAAGGCATCGCAAACATTTTGAATCAGCTAAATACTGCTCAATCGGGCAAATCGCCTTCTTGCGTAGTTGAGCAAGTCAATCTGGTATTAAACGAAGCGAACAAAAAAAATCTTGATTCGGCACGAGCGCTTTTGTTTATCGAAGGTGACGAACTGACTCTAGAAGAACACCCCGAAATATCGCAGTCCCTTAGAATCGATGACACCATATATAGTGAACGGCGCGCACGAGTGGATGATATAGTTTCTCGGCATATCACAGACAAAGGGCTTGGAACGCTCACTTCCATTAAGCTAGGCCGCTTTTTACTCCACCCATTTTTCGGAACAGTATCGGCACTGGCAATTTGCTATCTCATCTTTTACCAGTTGCTTGGTGTCTGGGTGGCAGGAGATCTGGTCGATTTAACCGAAAAACAAGGAATGAAAGTTTACTGGGAGCCAAATATTCGAAAATTTGCTGCAACAATTTTTCCAAGTGAAATAAAGTACAAAGACACAGTTATTTCTCTTCCTCAAGCAGCTGCTACACAAGAACAAAAGAATCAAATCGACGATGTTTTTAAAAGCGCACCAAAAGCCGAGATAACTTTTGATTTCTGGAAATACCAGACTAATCCTCTTTCAATCGTTGGCAATTTACTTGTAGGCGAGTATGGCGTATTGACTCTGACAGTGACATATTTGCTTGGCTTGCTGTTTCCTCTTGTGGCGGCTTTTTATTTTGGTTTGTCACTGCTTGAAGATTCAGGATATCTACCAAGACTTGCCGTATTGGTCGACAGACTGATGAACAAAATTGGACTCAACGGCAGAGCGATCATTCCCCTTATCCTTGGGCTTGGTTGTGTAACCATGGCGACTATAACTACCAGACTTCTTACCAGCACTCGCGAAAAAATAATAGCCACAGCGCTGCTTGGAATTGCCATACCCTGCTCAGCACAACTGGGAGTGGTCACAGGCACGCTCGCACGCGCAGGTGGAATTTATGCATGGGCAGTATATGGCACAGTAGTCGCACTAATTCTTGCTGTATCAGGGCTTTTACTCAATCAAATCTTGCCGGGCAAATCGCAGCCATTAATCATAGACCTTCCTCCCATGCGCCTTCCGCGCGCGGATAATGTACTTAAAAAAACCTGGAATAAAACTTTCGCTTTCCTGCGCGAAGCACTGCCTATGTTTGCCCTGGCAGGAGCAGTAGTATCGGTTGCCCAAATGCTTGGCTGGCTCGATATATTCGTCAACTGGTTGAAGCCAGTTGTAGTTCAGTGGCTTTTGCTTCCAAGCGACCCTCGAATTCCTACTACATTTATATTGGGCATTGTCAGACGCGACTTCGCTTCATTTGGATTGACCGAAGTCTCGCTCACTGCAGCTCAAGCCGTAACCGCGATGATAGTAATTACACTTTTTGTCCCTTGCATCGCCACAGTGGGCGTCATGATAAAAGAGCGCGGTATGAAAATCGCAATGACAATTTGGATCGGCTCCTGGGTCTGTGCCTTTGTAATTGGAGGCGTACTGGCCAGGGTTTTGCCGCCTTTCTTTGCATTTTGTGGCGCAGTCTAACAAGACATCTGGGTCGATTCTATCTTGTGTGTATAATGGAATTTGCCCTCTTTGGTATGGCAGGCGTAGCCAAGTGGTTAAGGCACTGGATTGTGGTTCCAGCACTCGGGGGTTCAAGTCCCCTCGCTTGCCCCAT
>CAZFKB010000280.1:0-2173 GCA_964519785.1 uncultured Candidatus Obscuribacterales bacterium
GTATTTAATTTTAAAGAGTGTTTTTATAACGCATTTTATTTTAATTTGTAAACCCCCTCACCTCCTCTTGGGGTTAATTCAAACAAAAACCAAACACGACTCGGGACACAAAAATTTCGAATTCCTGATTGTAGACAACAACTCGCAAGATGGCTCTGTAGAGCTGATTTCCAAAAACCATCCCGACATATATCTACTTGCAAACGACGAGAATCTTGGATTTTCAATTGCCTGTAACCAGGTAATTCCAATGGCCAAGGGCAAATATGTTTTGCTTTTAAATCCAGACACCCTGGTTGAAGACAACGCGATATCAAAACTGGCAGCCTTTCTTGACGAACGCAAAGAATGCGGTGCGGTTGGTCCTAAAGTGTTGAATCCAGACGGTACGCTACAGCTTGCTTGCAGACGCTCATTTCCGTCACTCGAAGCTGCTTTTTATCGCGTCACTTATTTGAGCCATCTTTTTCCAAACAACAAAACATTTTCCAAGTACAACCTAACCCACGCCGACCCCGACAAAGAACTCGAAGTCGATGCTCTATCGGGCTCTTGCATGATGGTTCGCAAAGATATCATCGACCGCATTGGACTTCTGGATGAAGACATATTTATGTTCGGCGAAGATATCGACTGGTGCTGGAGAGTGAAAGAAGACGGTTTTAGTGTGATTTATTTTCCGCAAAGCGTGGTGTATCACATTCATGGAGCTTCAAGCCGGTTGAGGCCTATCGGTGCCACGATAAATTTGCACAAAGGCATGGAAGTTTTTTACAGGAAACACTATGCTAAACAATACTGGGCCCCGATTAACTTGCTGGTGTATGCTGCAATTTGGGCGAGAGCCTGTCTTTTTATTGTGGTGAATCAACTTAAGTCGGTCACTGACAGTAAGAAGAAAGAGGCTATTGACAAGCAAATAGCTTTGTCCAGTCCCAAAACGACTAAATCAGACGAAACGAAAAAATCTGAAGAAACAGAAAAATTCGAAACTCCAGTTAAGTAAGACCAACGAGACCCGTTACTTTTAAAGATGGCATCACCAAATACGAGCGGAAATAATTCAGTCCTTGTCACCGGAGCCTCCGGAATGATTGGGCGTCAAGTAGTAGATATTTTGCAACGTGAAAGCTACGGAGTAGTCCGAGCTCAAGTACGCGACAAGATTGCGGCAAAGCAGCGAATCAACAATGCCTTTGATGTGGCGATGGCTGATTTCAAGACTGCCGACTTTACTATGATGCTTGAAAAGGACTATCGAGAACTGACTGCCGGATGTCACACAGTCGTTCATACTGCCGGTCTTGTGCACATGCCAGATGCACAATATCAAGAGTACGAAGTAATGAATGTGCGCGCCACCCAACAACTGGCTGAGGCTTGCAAAGCAAACAAAGTAAATACGCTTGTATTTTTCAGCTCTTCAGCAGTCTATGGACCTGGTCCTTTTAGCAATATTGACGAGTCTGCTCCCATCAAAGCGACAAGTCCCTATGCTGTTTCTAAATCTACTTCTGAAAACTTCTTGCGCACCCTCGATGGCATTCCAAGAATCATAGTTTTGCGCCCATCGCTTGTTTTTGGCGAAGGCGACCGCGGCAATCTTATTAAGATGATTCGCGAAATCAAAAGCGAAAGATACAAACACATCGGTGGTGGCAAAACAGGTAAATCTGTCATCTATGCTCGCGATTGCGCCAATTCGGTTTTGAATGTTTTGCAAAAAACGCCGCCCGGGTATCACGTTTACAACGTTGCCAACCCGCAGCCAGTGACAGTTTACGAACTGGCAGAAACAATTGGTTCGGCTCTTAATATTAAGGTTGGAACCTATAACGCAGGAATTCTAAAAATGGGAGTCAAATTGCTCGAGACTTTCATGCCTGGAAAAGCGCCTGTTACAACTGAACAACTGGAAAAACTTACCACTGAAACAACTTGTTCAGTAGATAAACTGGTAAGCGAAACTGGCTTTAAACCTAAAACAGATCTCGATAAAGCGGTAAAAGCAGAGATCGCCTGGGCTGACCAGAACAATTTGTTATAAAACCGAATTGATTCCACCTAATTTACCGGGTGCACTGGTTAAACCGATGTAGAAAAAAATCGGTGCCTTTAGCATAATAATAGGTAGTTTGGGAATTCGGACAATGAACAAGTACGCAAAACAATT
>CAZFKB010000281.1:0-2138 GCA_964519785.1 uncultured Candidatus Obscuribacterales bacterium
GTTATTTGGCACCATTCCGGGCATGGGCCTGGTGCCGCTCTTAATGCCTTTTGGTTGGCGTTTGAAAAAGTGGAGATTGAGTTTTGACATAAAAAATCACCCGCCTTTGGGTGTGCAGAAAATATAGCTTCGAGATCTTCATGGTAAGTGCGAACAATGTTTCTCGCAAGGAGATGCAAAGAGATGTGTAGCACCGGTTCATGAGCGGCTCTGTATGGCTTAACCTTCAGGCGGGTGGAGGGGAGTATTCTTTAGTTTGTATTATTCAGCAGTCATTGAAGTCAATCGACTGCTTGTCGCATTGCTTCAGTCTGCTCTGACGCAATCTAGCATCTCCTGCAGGGGCTTAACTGTCTCTTTTGCACAGACTACTTCTGCTTTGTATGCTTTCAGAGGGGAAGTAGTCTGTCGGTTTGCGCGACTTCAATCTTGATCAAGGTCCATCAAAGGAAGACAAGACTAGACAAGTCAGGCACCTCTTCAGAACGGACTTGAAGGTGTCAAAGCCTTTCGGTCAGACCTCTTATTTCGAGATTTCTTTGGTTGTGACAACCTAGTATAAAATTACTTCCTTCAGCCAATTTTCGCGTTGTTTCGGAGCTGTTTCGGGCCTAAATGTCTCTCTGGGCTGATGATAAGTTCCATCTATCAAGAAGTTGCGGGAATGGAAGCTAGGATCTTTCTTTGATATTTCTTGACTGACAGCGTTTTCATAGCGCTGCAAGCTTGCCGGTTTTTCCGGTGGCTTGTTGTAGCCAAATGGAAGAGCACCCATCATGTCGGCGCGATTGTGACGCTCGACTGCTTTGTCGTACTCTATTTTATCTTGATGAAGCTGATGCCGCTCCCTTGGTGTCATACGCTCTTGTACCGACTGCTCCGCTCTGATTGCAGTTCTCAAATCTCTATCATTCAAGTTTGCTAAATTCATCATCGGGGACTTCGAATCGGCAGCTAACTGCGTCGCTTCAATGTCTAACTTTGGAAGATGCGGATACATTTTATCGCTGGAGGACTTCTCATACAATCTTCCTTTGAGACCCTCCATCATCAGGTTGGCGCCATCAATATGATTATCAGTGCGCTGAACCTTTTCAATTGGGGCGGCGGACTCAACTAAGTCGAAATTTTTCATAGCAATACCTCTAGAAAGTTGGTCTGCTGAAACTGGTAAGGTAGGGTGATGCAGAATTGCACATTGTAGTTTCAGAAAATGGTGCTGGGATGCTTATCTAAGGTAGCAATCGTTTTTGGCAATATGCGGGCTATTACATTAACTATGCAGGCTATATGTATCACCGGGAGAAACTTTAACCCTGGCGCGCTTCTCCAGATTCAGTGCCTTAAGAAGTGATAATTGCAAGCTAGAAGGACACCAGTTTGGCCGGAATGGCAGCCGAAAAGTGCACCACATGCCAGTTGGTAGATTTAATCCAGGTCTCTGATTTTAATCAAGGAAGGACTATTTAGGTAGTAGGCTGCTTCGCTACCGTTCTGCCCAGCCCGCGACTGCCTGAGTGTTGCTGCTCAGGATGTTCGCCCTGAATCTTGTCAGGCGTTAGCCGCAGCCTCGGCTCACATTTCATCACCACTGTTTATTCAGTTTATCCGTAGTGATGTTCCATGAACAAATCTGAACATCCTCGATCTGTTAAACCGCTCCACAGAGCAGATTGCCTGCACAATGCTCGATGTTGAGCAGCCGATAATCGATTCGGTCGTCGATGAAATCGGAAATTGCAGTGCGTACTCAATGTACGCGTGCTTTAGATGGCGAGGCTTACTCCCCTGTTAGAAATCAATACCCTTAGCGCAGCCGCAAAGTCGCAGGCGTAAAGCTCCCCCTCTGAGCCGTCGGCAGAGACGTGAAAGACTCTATTGTGCCCTTCTTCTGTAGCAATTCGATCAATTGCCAAATAGCTACCATCTGCAAAGTCAAAGAAGCGCAGCCAGCTTTGTTGCTTGCTGGAGTTTTCGGGCAGCTCTGAAAGGTCGTCATTTAATGCAACTATTCCAATACGTTTGAGCTGCTCGACCCGTAGAGGGTCATTATCAGGGCCATAGATCTTCTCAACATTAGCCAGAGAACGGAAATGACCAGCATCAGGCGAGTCGAACGCAAAACCGTCGCATTCACG
>CAZFKB010000282.1:0-2107 GCA_964519785.1 uncultured Candidatus Obscuribacterales bacterium
GAAGCTAAACGCAATGCCCAACCGTTATCGATTGGACAATTCTTGAAGTTGAGAATCTCTAATTTAGACTTTCTCAAGTCTTCGAAATTTGCACTGTGCATAGTCTCACTGTTGAAGATTCTCAAGTTTTGCAAAGTGTTGTTCTTCGCGATTGGCTCAAGGGCATCTTTACTAAAAGTGCAATAATTTATTTCAAGTGCTTTGAGGTTTTTAGAGCTTAGTATGTGCTCGAAAAGAGTTTTGTCCAGGCTCAAATTTTCTAGAATGATTGAAGAAATTTTAGTATCTGCTAAAAATCTCCAACTGTTTGAATCAGGAATCTTTGCGTGATTTAACGTAAATTCTTCCAGATTCTTTAGCCTGGAGACCTTTTGGGCAAATTCATCGTTGAACTCAACATCTTTCAAGAAGAGCATTTTGAGCTGTGTGAGCGGGATCAAATAGTCGATTGCGGCAGGTGTGATTGAATTAGAAGACAATGTAAGCGACTCTAGATTCTTGAGCGAACTTATATACGACACCCCGAGGTCGGTGACTTTGTCCGACATAATGTGCAGAGCTTTAAAATGCTTGTGTTTGGTTATCGCTTCAACTCCTTTGTCGGTCAGTTTTGGAGATTGAACTTTTAAATACCCAAGCAATGGAAATTTAGTGAAAGCATCGCAGTATTTATCTTCGATTTGTCCATATTGGATGCTTATTTTGCTCAGTTTCAAATTGGTTATGTCGTAAAAACCACGTCCTGTGGATTCGTTAGAAACAAGGAAAATTTCATTGCCTCTTTTTATCGCCTTAAAATCGTCATCCGTCATAGTCGGGGGTAATTTGACTTCAATACTGCCGTTTTCTTTTGTGCGATAGATAATCTCTCTTTCTTCAAAGGGAGAGTGTTTGCCATATTTTTTTTTGAATTCTTCTTTCTCTTTTTTTATTTCCTGCTTTGCTTTTCGGACTGTGCTTTCGTCTGTTTTGGGCAGATTGAAAACAGCATAGGTTCCTGCCGCCAGCATAGCTAAAACAAGAGAAGAGACAGCAAATAGCGACAATTGCGATTGGGTGATTGAAAACCTTGGCTTTGTTTTTGAGGCTTGAATTGAAACCTTAGGACCTGTTTCTAGAAATTGAGTAATTTCATTCAAACGTAATTCCACTTCTTTAGCTGTCTGAGGTCGAGATTGTGGAGTCTTTCTCAGACATTCATCAATAAGATTGATTAGTTCCTTAGGATAATTGAGTTGTGGTGCTATATCTGAAATCAACGGTGGTGCCTGATTCTTGTGAAACGTGATAGTTTCAAGCGCATTAGCACCTTTGATTGGTGGCGCTCCTGTAAGACATTCGAACATCAAGCAACCAAGACTATAAATATCGGATGGTGGGTCGTCGGCAATTCCTTCGGCATGCTCGGGGCTCATGTAGAGCGGACTTCCAACAAGTGCACCAGTCGATGTAAGTCTTTGGTTTTCGGTCGTGACTTTGGCAATACCAAAATCGAGAATTTTGACTGAAAGCGTTTTGTTCTCTTCATCTTTAGTAAGCATGATGTTGGACGGCTTCAAGTCTCGATGGATAACTCCCATCGAATGAGCAAATTCAAGCCCGCGACAGATTTGAGCAAATACTGTGAGCGCAGTTTTGAGTTCTAGAATTTTTTGTTTTTTGATAATTTGATCGAGACTTTCTCCGCTCAAATATTCCATCACCATATATGGTGAATGATCTTTTGTTTGCGAAAAATCTATTACTCGAGCAATATTAGGATGGTTGAGTTTAGCCAGGGCAATAGCTTCGCGCTGCAACCTTGCTGCTCCCAGCTCTGCAAGAGAAGCAGGAAGCACTTTGACTGCAACATCGATATTGAGCACTGTGTCGTGTGCCAAATAGACTTCGCCCATACCGCCCTTGCCAAGAAGATCGATTATTTGATAGCGCTCGGCGAAAGTGGTGTTTTGCAATTATTGTCTAAAGCAGCTTAGCGACGTTTGTCTACTTTGATAGCAAATGGAATTTCAATTTCTACAATAGAGTTTGAGCCTTCGCGAATAATGTCTTTAAGGCGTCCAAAAGCAACTTCACCCTTCATATCAGATTGAGGTGTCATGCCTTC
>CAZFKB010000283.1:0-2076 GCA_964519785.1 uncultured Candidatus Obscuribacterales bacterium
GCATAATAATAGGTAGTTTGGGAATTCGGACAATGAACAAGTACGCAAAACAATTCATGGGCGCAATAGTCGCTCCGCTTTTATTGGCAAATGCATTGAGCTTGTCATTCAGCCTGTCTTTGCCAGCCCTGGCAAGCGAAGAAGCAAAACAAAAAGTATTAGAAGCCGGCACATCCAAGTCTGTAAGACCCATTCGCGACAAATGGGCGGTGGTTATTGGTGTTGACAGTTTCAAAGACAAACGCATTCCACAGCTTCACTTCTCAGCAAAAGATGCTGCTGATTTCGCCAAATTTTTAGTCGAGAAAGCAAACTTTGCTCCCGACCACGTTTTACTCTTGCTAAACGATGATGCAACGCACGATAACATTACTGCTGCTATTTGCGATGATTGGCTGCCTAAGCGAGTCGACGAAAACGATCTGGTATTGATTTATGCCTCCTCTCACGGTAGCCCCAAAGAGCTCGACCGCGGCGGAGAAAACTTCCTAATTTGTCACGATACAAACGAAGACAAACTTTTCACCTCAGGCATAAATCTTTCAGACCTGTCACCTGTAATCAAACGCCGAACCAAGTGCGATCGCGTTGTACTTATTCTTGATGCTTGCAATAGTGGCGCCGCCACCACAGCCAGCAAAGGCTTGTACAGAGCAGTCAATTTCGACCCAGACGCAATTGCTGGAACTGGTCAAATAGTCATTTCTTCAAGCTCTGCAGAACAACGCTCGTGGGAATCGAAGCGTTATCAAAACGGCGTATTTACTCGCAATTTGATAGACACTCTAAGCGATGGCAAGACCGATATCATAAGCTCGTTCGGCAATTTGAAAGATAAAGTGCAATCAGAAGTACGCTTTGACAGACAAGCTTTTCAAACCCCTTCAATGTCAAGCAAATGGGAAGGCGACCCGCTCATAATTTCAGCCAAGCCGTCATCTCCTCAAGCATTGCCTTCTGACGACGACAGCCCTTATACATATAAGTCTTTTGTTTCAGGACGGGTGGTTAAAAAAGCCCCTGTGCCAGAAGTGAGACAAGAGCCAATCCAACCAATCAACCAGACTCAGCAAATTCAACAAGTCAGTCAGCCAAGTGCTCTGCCTGCTCAGCCTGTGGTCAATAATTCGCCCACCGCGCTTCCGGCGCCACAATCGCATACTACTTATAGTTTCAATTACGGCTCACGTGCCCCTGAAGTACAGAAAAAAGCTGCGCCAGTCGGAAAAGAAGCCGATTACTGGTTTAAATTCGGGAAATAGACCCAAGAATTGTTCAGCACTTGAAAATGCTTGTGTAAAAAGTGAGTTTTCAGGTAGCAATAAGTCGAAGAAATTCCAATTTATTGGTAGTTAAGGTATTTCCTTCCGGGTTAACACCTGCTAAATTTAATGTTCAACGCCAGGCACGAACGCCACGCTTTAGAGCTTTTACGTTTTGTGTAAAGGAAAGACATAATCCTGGCAGTGAGATGAATTTCAGCTACCATATAAAGGTTGCTTACAGACGGGGGATAACAGATATCGTGTCTAGCGGAAACGAGGGCAGCGCCTTAAAAATTCTCATTATTGAGGACGATGTTAACATCGCGAGACTCATTGAGCTCGAACTCGGTTATGAAGGATATCAAGTATCAGTAGCCCATGAAGGCAATCAGGGTCTGGATCTTTTCAAACGTGACCAGCCAGATTTAGTACTTCTAGACGTGATGCTTCCTGGTCTTGACGGTGTGGAAGTTTGCCGCCGCCTGCGTGCGATGTCTAAAGTTCCAGTCATTATGCTTACCGCCAAAGACGGTGTCCAGGACCGCGTAGTTGGTCTTGATTCGGGCGCAGATGACTATTTGACCAAACCTTTTGCTACCGAAGAATTGCTTGCTCGTATAAGAGCGGTAATGAGACGCAAACCACAAGAAGGCATTTTGACCTATTCAGATTTGTGGATGGACCAGCTCAACCGAGTGGTCAAGCGTGGAGAACGCCAACTCGATTTGCGCGCAAAAGAATTCGATCTCTTGAGACTCTTTATGCAGTATCCAGAGCAAGTGCTTTCTCGCGAATTTATTTTCGACAAAGT
>CAZFKB010000284.1:0-2035 GCA_964519785.1 uncultured Candidatus Obscuribacterales bacterium
CTAACCGGGATAACAGCCTGTGATATTATATGGTGTATGCGTGAGAAAGCAATTAATTACAATACCAAAAGGTTAGATCCAAGTAAGCCCGGACGCCTACTTGCCATCAATTTCGGGGGCATCGGCGATGAGATTCTCTTCTTTCCAACCCTGGACACAATTCGCAAAACGCTGCCCAGCTGGCACATTAGCCTTTTAGTCGAGCCACGCTCTAAATCGGCCAAAGAATTAACAGAATCGGTTGACGAGATTCTTTTATTCGACATAAAAAAACGTCCTTTACTGATTTCTGATTTGATGGATTTGCTATTCCTTATAAAGAAAGGAAGGTTTGACGCTGTCGTGTCTTCTGGCGGTTCGCCTATGGTGGCGGCGCTTTTATTTTTGTCAGGTATCGAACATCGCGTGGGTTATGACTCAAATCTGGCAGCACGCTTGCTTTTGAGCGAGCCTGTTTCGCTTGATCGCAATGTTTATGCAGCAAGAATGTATCAAGAACTTGCTTTGGGTCTTGCAAGATTAGCTAATTGCTCGACTAACGGTACAAACTCGTTGCCTTTAGTCAAGGTCAGCGCCCAGGCTGAGACTCGAATGTCCGATTTGATGGAAGAACTCGCCATTCCAAAAGAGGCGACCAAAATCATGATTCACCCTGGCACAAGCAGACTAGCCACCCAGAAAGGGATTTTGAAATCATGGGCTGTGGATTCTTGGCTTTCTTTGATAAACAAACTAGGCAATCTGCAAGATACTTATATATTGCTTGCTGGCGGTCCAGATGACCAGGAAGTCATTAGCGAATTGCGAGCGAAAATATCAGCACCACATCTAGTATCGACTTTTGGACGCACTAAAAACCTTTCTGATCTCGCTGCACTAATGGACCTTTGCGATTTAATTTGTTGCGTAGACTCAGCGCCCATGCACGTTGCTGTCGGTTTGAATCGACCTCTGGTCGCATTATTTGGCCCTACGGATCCGTCAAAACTGCTACCCGACAAGCCGCATTTCAAAGCCATCTGGGATAAGCAAAACGGCAACAGGTCTATGTTTGATCGCAAAGGCGTAAACATAGATGTCGATACCGTATACGATGCCATCGTCGAACAAGTAAAACACCTTAAATAGGCTCGACGAGAGGAAACACTTATGTTATATTGGCGGATCTATGAAACCACTAATCGGCGTTAACGTGGACATCAAACCTGGCTCGGCTGAAAAGCCGCCAGAGTGCAGCTTGCAGGCACCGTATATCGAAGCCATTCAAAACAGTGGCGGTATACCGGTCTTAATTCCTCCCATGCCCGATTCGGACCTGGCCTTAATTGTGGAGCGCCTGAGCGGGGTAGTTTTTGTGGGCGGACCGGATTATCATCCAGCCCATTACGGCGAAGAAGTCGAAGAACACACCAAAATGGTCGACATGATGCGCGACGAATTCGATTTTAGATTTTTCAATCGCGTACTTGAGCATACAAACATGCCAACGCTGGGCATTTGTCTTGGCTCGCAATTATTCAACATTGCCCTTGGCGGTTCGCTCATCCAACACATTCCGCACCAGTTTCCCGAATCCACAGTTGAACATTCTTCTGAGGATGGATGGAAAAATGGCTTCAACAAGCACCTGGTGACCCTTGAAGAGGGCAGCAGACTTTTTGAAATTTATAAAAAAAGTGAATTGAACGTCACAACATCTCACCATCAAGCGGTTAAAGACGTTGGCGATAAATTAAAAGTAGTAGCAAGAGCCCAGGACGGCGTAGTTGAAGCAGTTGAACTGGATGATTCTCGTTTTCTCATCGGCGTACAATGGCACCCTGAGCGCGAATACGAGCAAAGCAAATGCCTTTTCGACGAATTTGTCAAAGCTTGTGCATCGCATAGCCTTTGAAAATTTGTAATAACCTGATTTTCAAACACCCTGAAAGTTTCGATTGCCAAGAATAAGGTTTTCTACCCACAGACCTTATATTTGACAACCGCACAATTAGACTAGCTCAACGAATAGTAAGTTTTCCAATCGTTTATTAAG
>CAZFKB010000285.1:0-2013 GCA_964519785.1 uncultured Candidatus Obscuribacterales bacterium
GATTGCGGAGGTGGCGAAAACGGTCGGCAAGAATCCGACATTTGTCGCCGCAGCATTAAATGGGAATCACCGGTTTTCGCCGGAGGAAGCGGTCAAAGTTGGGAAACTGTTGGATTTGGATAAGGAGCAAATCAGCGCCTTGAGCGCTCCTTCAAAGAATCCTAAAACACAAAGCGCTAATGCAGCCAAGCTGAAGCAGCTTCAGGACTGGATTAAACGTGATAACGATTATATTTCCAGACAGCAAAGCTATATCAATCAGCTCACAGGCACAATTCAGAACTTGCAACGTTCTCAAACTACCCAGGTTGGTAATTTGCAGAACGACATCACTGCTATGCGCGAAAATCAGCAAGACGAAAAAGACGCGCGCAAATTCGACCAGATGATGCAAATGAATTATTTCAACGAGTTGCAGAGTGAAATGGGCGCTGCTTCCTGGGGGAGACCACCAGAAGACGGAACTTATAACAGTGTTGGTGGTTATGGTTTCATGGGCGGCTATGGTTATAGCGGTGGTTTTGGACGACGCAATTTCTAAATGGTTGCATGAGATTAATTCGCGTCCCCATTATCTCTATTCTTGTAATTCTTCTATCTCCGCTATTTGCACTCAAGTGCATGGCGGATTTAGAAGATGGAGAATTCGGACCGTATATTTTTCCTCAAGGCGTTCCACCTATTCCTGAAGAAATTCAACCAGGCCGAACCTGGCAGGGCTTCCCCCAATATCGCATTCTGGTCGATTGGACTCAGATTCCAAAGTGGCTATCAGGCAACTGGACTTCTAAGGAATATAGAATCTTAAAAACTTACGACCACCGCGAAGATATGCTTTACACGCTGCCAATGAGCCGTGACACTTTCGCCGCTGATCATTTGGGAGATATGCAAGACAGAGAAGGCGGCATCTGGCATGCGTTGATTTCGCCTGAGCAGACCAGTTATCAAAAGGGCAATCTAATCGAGTATGTAGATTGCATCAAAATAAAATCTGAGCGTGTATACGACCTTGGTTTCGATATAAGACAACGATTTTTTCATGTTCTGGTCGACCCAAGCGAAGAAGGCAATCCTAAGATTGTAGATGCCTACACCGAAGAGCGAGTGAACGAATACAAGCCTACTCGCCCTGATATTTGTACGGCTACTATTTATAATCGCTATTTCGATCGTGATGGAGCGCCTACGCACACAACAAACTCTATGCGAGTACTAAGACGTAGTTCGCCTTTTCAACATACTGCCACCAGATGCGGTGTGGATCTGACTGTGAATTTTTTGGACCACTTGCATGAGATTGGTCGCGACGACCTGGTTCCATGATTTCTTTGCGTCATGTGCAATCGCTCATTCTTTTAGGTTGTATTAGCATTCAAGCTACAATTCTGCCAAATTGTGTACTGGCAAAAAGCATTCATAAAAGCAAAGAGCAGTCTATTGTTTTTGACAAAACAGAATTTCTGTTCGACCTGGTTTGGTTAGACAGGCTGGTTGATTCGGGTAAATTGACTGATGCGCTTCTTTTTGCCAATGGTATTGAAAAGTCGAAAAATAATCCACTGTCGATTGGTTTGAAATATAGACAATCGGTTCTGTACAGCAAGCGAGGTAATTACAACGAAGGACGAAAACTCCTTAGGTCGGCTTTGTCTGAAGAGCTTGCTATAGACAAAGCAATGGAGAAGGAAGATAGAAAGAAAATTCACCCAAACGAATTTAAGACTGATCAACTCGAATCAAAAGAAGAGTTTCAAAAACGTTATGAAAAACTAGACGCAACAATCAATACTGACTTTGAAAACGCGTGTGCGTACAGAGCTCATCAGCATCTTGTAAGGCGACGTTTTCGTGACTGTTATTATTTATGTCTGGCTTTTCGGGTTTCAAAAGCAAACGATAAATGCGATAGTCTCGACAATATTAGAAGTATTGCTGCGATGTACTGTCGCAAGCATTACGTGAAACTGGACCGTTCTGGAGCAAAAAGAGATGAAGCTTCGCTGTTCAAGA
>CAZFKB010000286.1:0-1989 GCA_964519785.1 uncultured Candidatus Obscuribacterales bacterium
CGCCAGTGACATCGACTATTGAAATCTAGTGACACTGACTACTGAAAATGACAGCTGCTTTCTGAATGAACTCAAACGATTTCTCTAGATGCTGGCGGTACCAACTCACCGCATTTGGTGCCTTTGTCTGGTATACCTGTTCCCAATGTGTTTTTTGATCCATTGAAACTTGTCCTAATTTACGCTTCGTGTTAACTGTGGCAGTGTTGAAATTTTATTGCGGTCAGAATGCGCGGAGTCAAGCAAGCTCAACTTGATTGACCTTGCAATCAGCGACAGCTATCGTTACAAGATTTACCGGTGATTGCTAACAGTCCTTCGCGCCCTATGATGGGCACCATGCACAGAGCCGCTACAGAATCGGCCCACCACCATCCTAGTACCGTATTCAATACTAAGCCTAAAAGTAGAATGGCTGACAAATAGCTGCAAAAAACTGCTTGATTAGAATCTGCCTTAAGGGCTGCTGACCCCAGCTTTTGAGCCACAGTTTTCTTTGCTTTAGCTAAGCGCGGCATTATTAGTACCGATGATAAGGCTAGAAAAATGCCGGGAAAACTGGCTTCCGGAACATGATGAGCTGAAAGTGCTTCAATTGACTCCCAGGCCACATATAAAGCAAGAGCAATAAAACAAATACCAATAACCTTGAGGCTTAACTTCTCCATTTTTTCATGCCAATAGTCGTGGCCATCAGCTTTAAGTCTTGCAAGCGATGCAAAACCAGAAGTGACTTCTATTGCACTATCGAGCCCAAAACCAACTAGTGCGACGCTGCCACAAGCTAGACCGGCAATAATACCCACCACTCCTTCTAGACCACAGTACCCGAGCGTTGCATACTGCAAAAGTTGTCCACGTTTGATCAATTTTATGCGCTGATCAGATGGAGAAACCAGACAACAGCCAGGACTAGAACAATCCTTGCTAGGTTTTGACTCAAGAGATACAGCGATTTGCTTCACAGGAAAAACCCCAAAATGTAAATAATAGCCTTAGCTTAAGTATATGGTTTGAATTGACATGAGGTTAGGCCGCTATGGATATTTAAATTGCACCTAAACTGCAAAAGCCATCGAAGTTAAGCTACAGAGCCATTCAAGCCAAAATTGCAAAAACCAAAAATTTCTAACAGTTAATGAAAGCCTGACACGACGGGAATGGCGATGATATTCGTTTTCACTTAGCAACAGCTTTTTTTCTTGTTAAGCCAGTGTGCGGCTATGACCATCAGATTCCCGGCCGTCATAAAGAGGATTTCCATATGCCAATCTTCCACAAAATGTTCAAAGAGAGTACATCCAATTACCAAAGACAAGCCTGAACCCATTAGAACCGCCACTTTTCGGTCAGGTTTACGTAATAGTCGGGGCAAAATTCCGAGGCAGCAAAAAAGAATGACCCAAACCGCTAGAACAAAGTGGGTACAGTCATTATGACCAACAAAGGGAGCAAGAGATGCAGGAATGAGAGTAAAGAATAGCGGCATCACCATACAATGCACAAGACACAGTGCTGATGTGAGCAGTCCAAAGTCGTCCCATCGATTTGATGAGTTGTTTGAGTGAATAGCCTGTGAATGCTTTACGACTTCTTGGACCACAAATTGCAACTTCGACAATGATAACGATTTCCATTCTATCACACTTAAAGAAAATGGGAACGATAATCAAACCCCGAAAAGCTGAACCCATGGGATATACGGTTGACAAGACCATTGATTGATGCTAATTTTTATCCACTGAAAATTTTGGCTGGTGGTGTCGAGTAAGTTACTCATCATTTTCCGGACAGTATTTTGCACCACCTCACTCAATTACTAAACTAGAAATTTAGAAAGGACGCCGATATGAGCATCGGTTCGATGGAGCAATTTGATGAATGCGGCAGTCTCGCCCACGGTGGAGAGATGGTCCGCCTAGCAGGCGAAGCCGGCAAGTCCGCTGCGCTTGAGACCCAACTTACAAGCGCATCTGACGTATCGCAGGC
>CAZFKB010000287.1:0-1696 GCA_964519785.1 uncultured Candidatus Obscuribacterales bacterium
GAACGTGCCTGTGATCTGCACAATGAGAACGATCTTTTGATTTTGTGTTTTTGTAATGCCAGACCAATTGGCTCGAAATACTCGGTGCCATGGTGTTTTGCAAGCGATTTGAAAAACGCCATTCCAAGCATTTCGCCTTCGCCTTCATAAATACTGGGAGCTAGAAAATCATGCACATTGTCGCCGAAAATGTGCCCCTGGACGAATGAACGACCACCATGCGTTTTCATAAACAGTTCGATTGCACATTCTTTTTCAGCTTCTGAGCCAAAAATTTTGGCAATAATACACTCGAGTTCGCCGCGATAACCCTGGTCTAAAAGCCAGGATCCCCAGGCCACAAGAGCATCTGAACCAGCTATTAAAGCCATTGCGCGAGCTATTCGCCTTTTTACAAGTTCGCGTGTTTCAATTGCCTTACCGTATGTCTCTCTAAAGTGAGCCCACGGAAGAATATTGGCAAGCATCAAACGCATGACACCAGATGCAGTTGCGCACAATGCTAAGCGTCCCATATTCAATCCGTGATACGCGACAGTAAGACCATTGCCCTGAGCTGGAGTTAGCAAGTTTTCTTTTGGTACTCTGAAATTCTTGAATTTCAACCCGTTGTTATAGGTGTGATTCAAAGCGTGCAATTTATATGGTACCACCTGGAAATTTTCGTTTTCTTTTTCAGGAAGTTCGGCGATGATTGCCGATGGAATGTCGTTTATCAAACATACAATGCCTACTGTTCGTCCTGGAATAGCATTTGTGATAAACAGCTTTTCGCCATTGATTACATAATCGTTTCCATCTAATTTAGCCTCGGTTTTTAAATTCGTCAGGTCTGAGCCTGCGTTTGGTTCAGTTAGAGCAAAACCAGATAAACATTCACCAGAAGCCAGTCTTGGCAAAAACTTTTTCTTCTGCTCTTCAGTGCCAAACGTCCGTACGGGATCCACCGCGCCAATGCAACCGTGCACAGAAGCCAGTCCACCAATAGTAGGCTCGATGGTGGCAACTTTGGTCAAAAAGGTCATGAATTCACGAGTGGTGACGCCCTGACCACCGTATTCTTTGTCGATGAGCATGCCCCAATAACCGGTTTTCTTGAGCTCATCCATTAATTCGCCAGATATTTTGCCCTGGGCATCATACTGTTTTTTTTGTGACCTATAACTCCTGATTACTTCAAGCGATTTGGTCATCGATTGATTATTCAAGGGATTCATCGCAGGTGGCGAGAACAATTCGATTGGAATTTTGTTCTGCCAGACAGCCTGGTGAACGGGGCTATTAGTGGTTTTGTACTGTGGTGCGAAAAGCGCTTCCACTTCGTCGTCGAGTTTATCCACGGCTCCTGTGCGCTTAGCTTCTTCTTCGCTTTTTCCGCTCAGTCGCAGTGCGGTTTCGGCAAAACTCATGTCTTTTGGGTTCGGATCTTGTGTGGTCATATTTACTAACTCCGATCAAGCATTTCCAGTGACAGTACAAGTTCGTTTCTTTCATCCGGATCAGGCGTTACTCCGGCTATCAATCTTTCGCCTGCTAAAATTTGCATCAGTTTTTTACCGGCAAGCTCATACCTCCAGCCTTCCATAAGGCGAGTTTTTTTTGCGCCGGGCTTATCTGTAATTTTTTCCTGGTAACAACGAATAAAATGCTGTACTTCGTCTCTATTAGCGATGTATTCTACTGGTAAGTTTATACT
>CAZFKB010000287.1:1706-1952 GCA_964519785.1 uncultured Candidatus Obscuribacterales bacterium
GGCGGGCGCGCCTCTGGCCACGTAGGCCACTCTGAGCTTGGCAAAGCAAGACCCTTTTGACATGCGCTTAAAATGGGCGCTTCATAGCGTTTGAGTTGATCTTCTCGAATCCCACGTAAGTTTTTTAGCATTTTAGAATCGGTTGCTTTGCGCGTGGCAACTTCTAAAAGAGCCTGGTCCGATAAAATAGACCGTAATGGTTTGTTCAAGCGTTGAGCTTCAGAATCTCGCCACGATAAAAGCTCT
>CAZFKB010000288.1:0-1905 GCA_964519785.1 uncultured Candidatus Obscuribacterales bacterium
GGACGAAGAAGAGTTTCGTAGCAAAGTTTATATGGCTGCTGTTTGTCGTTGTTTCCCTGGCAAATCCAAAAGCGGCGGCGACCGTGTCCCCACGCCAGTTGAAATTGAAACATGCTCTAGC
Organism: uncultured Candidatus Obscuribacterales bacterium; assembly: GCA_964519785.1. Classification (GTDB taxonomy): domain Bacteria; phylum Cyanobacteriota; class Vampirovibrionia; order Obscuribacterales; family Obscuribacteraceae; genus Aved-18. The sequence continues at coordinate 122 of CAZFKB010000288.1, forward strand.
TGGATGAAAGCAGAGTTGGAAATCCTGAAACCAAAACTTGTAATTCCAGTTGGCAAATTAGCAATCGAACAAGTGCTGGGCAAAGCTCCGCTAGTAGATTTGATTGGCACCAAATTCAGTGGCAATCTTTACGGGCACAAGTGCGACGTAATTCCACTTCCCCATCCATCTGGGGCGTCGACATGGTTCAAGAAAGAACCTGGTATCAGTCTTTTAGCCAAGGCTCTAGATGAAATCGCCAGTCATCCCGAATGGATGAAAGCTCTAAAAAACTAAATTCACAAAGAAGGTAGTCAAAACTGCGAGCTTTGAGTGGTAAAAATCTCTTCTTTTTTGTGTTCGCAGGACCGGTGTCGCGCACGGTAGGATTCATCCCTGATTCCCCTCTCTGGAGCCCTGCGGCATTACTTTCATTGTGCCACTTTTCAACAAATTTTCAACTGTAATTAACCTGCGTTCAAGCGCTTCAGAGCGGTTTTTGCCTCACATGGTTTAAAACGAAGAAAAAAAAGACCTAATTTAACGCGGTGTTCCAAGCATATTCGTTCCACGGACTGTGCTTATTTTGATTAAGTCTGCGAATCGCGCGCTCGAACAACTCTTTATCTCGCTCATAGGCATGTTGATCCCAACTTTTTCGACCCTGCATATAATTTTCGGCAAACTCATTCCAACTAGTAAATTCTTGCTGAATTCGCTTCGCCTTTGGCATAATCAATTGCCAGGCTTCATCATCACTTAGATAACCTGCAAGATAGCCCCAGCGACAAATGCAAATATAGAGGCTCATGTCCCAGGCAAGATTGGATTTGCTATCTTTATTGTTTTTGATTTTTTCATCCATTGCCGAAAGTACCCGATCGAGATCGACATGAGAGGAAACATTCATTCGCCCCTGCAATAATTGTCTCTCGTTCTCTACGCTTTGCTCGTTGATTTCAAGCCCCGCAAGAGATTTTAAGCACAACTTGTCTTTAGTAAATTGTATGGCTGTGCATGCCAGTGCCCATCGGTGCGCAGCATTCTTTTCTTTGTGCTCATCGTCGAATTCACAATCGCGCAGTCGGTGCAGCCAGTAATCGCCGCTTCCTTTGGTGAGAGCTGAAGCTTTATGAAAATCTTCGTTAGCGTGCTTGAAATCACCTACATGCATGTAGGCACAACCTCTCCAGATGTAGACGTCGCTTGATTGCAGACCTTCTTTTATAGCTTCGCCACAGTCAGCTATAGCGCCCTCGAATTCGCACGCCTCCACTTCGCTTTTTGCCTTATCCAAAAGAGATTTTGCATGATTCCCTACTTCGTGACTCAAAGCAAATTGACCCTGGAGCCAAAAGCTCGAAGCAATTAAGAATGCAAGTGGGATCAAATGTACACGCATGTCGAAAAACCAAATCAATTGACTATAAGAATAGAAAATCGAATCGATATATTCTAGTATCTAGTCATGAAATTTGCGTCTCAAAACCAATTTATTTTCTCAATCCTAATACTGGTGAGCTTATCCGGCTGCTCCCAAGGAGAAGTCGAAGTCGAATCGAATTCATCTCATCACAAATCGATCACAAAAGAAGACGAAAAATCTTCATCAGCTGAACAAAATACTCAAACAATTGCCAAACCCGGAAAAATAACTTTCGGCGAAGAATTTCTGGTTGATTTTGATATTCCAATTTCAAAAAACATTGAAAATCCTGATGGCTCCAGAACCGTTGAAGCACTTGGTGAAATAAATGGCGGATACGCAGGATTCAAAGCTGACATTTCGGCAAACATCGATCGTG
>CAZFKB010000289.1:0-1896 GCA_964519785.1 uncultured Candidatus Obscuribacterales bacterium
TTAAGTCTGTCTACAGGTCCTGGTCTAAAATTTTCTCCGCCAGCAACTACAGCAAATCCGCTAAATTGACAGCTGTCCCAGACCCTTTCGCGCTGAGCATCAATTTTTGCTGTATTGAACATGGCAACATCGGTCATATCGAAACAATAACAAGTCGGGCATACCGGTGTGCAATTTCCACAACTCAAACACCTTTTGCCGAGCTCCTCCCACACAGGATCATTCCAGCCAAGTTCCATTAAATTAGGCAATTGAGCAGAGTCGAAATTATGCTCGAACATCGCATCTCGATCGTACCAGAATTTTTTATAGTTACTCTCGTCGTCTGCTTTTGCCGGGTAGACAAATAGATTGCATGACAAAATAAAATCCAGCGCGTCTTGATTATTAACCTGGACAAAGTATTTGTCTTTCAAGTCAGTCAAAAAAAGGTCATATCCTTTACCAGGAGCATCTGTATTCATCGCCTTGCAAAAGCAATGCTTGTCTGGCAAACAAAAAAGACCAATGATAAAGGCGGCTCTTCGTCGTCTGTGATAATGACTGTCGACAGGCACACTCAAAAAAACCTTGTCTAGAGCGCTAAGCCCTGCAAGGTCGCACGGATGAACCCCAAATACAGTAAAAGGTTCAATTACTTCTACATGTTCTTTTATGTCCTCGCCATCACAATCTAGAATAGTCTCTTTGCCAGTAAAGAAAAACTTTTTGGGAGGCAAAATTGTTCTCAGAGCCTCAAAAGCAATTTGAGCCTCATTGCTAACGGCTTTAAAGGCAAAAGACTGTTCTGACACTCTTACAGGTGCGTATACCAATCCCATAGACTTAAGACGCGCCAAAAACTCGCCAAAATCTTTTTTCCAGAAATAGAAGCACTTATCCATAGCATTATTGGACCATGCTTTATTAGCTGGACACATCCACCGCAAAGGGTTAAAGGATTAGTCCTAAAGAATTATCTGGAGACTGATTTTACGCTGGTCCAAAGCCAGGACACCAAATTATCAAAGTGATTTGAATCAATACCTTTTTCATTTTGGCAAGCAACTGAAACTTCGAAAATCTGAGCTTTTGGATTGAGTTCTTTGATAAACTCTTTCGCTCGCTCGACCTTAAAATCAACATAAGGCAACAAATCACACTTGGTCAAAACGACCGCATCGCATTTTTGAAAAATAACTGGATATTTAAATGGCTTATCGTCGCCTTCGCTGACTGAAAGCAAAACAACATTGAAATGCTCTCCCAAAGCAAATTCAGCTGGGCAGACCAGGTTGCCGACATTTTCTAAAAACAAAATATCTGTATTTTCAAAAGACTCTTGATGCAAAAGCCGAGCCAACATCGAAGCGTCAAGATGACAAGCTTTACCAGTCGATATTTGAAAAGCTTTAATACCTGCCTGAACCATTCTTTTTGTATCAAGGTCACCAACCATGTCGCCTTCTACAACCGCGCAAGATATGTCTTTTTGCCTTTCCTTAAGCGCTTTTATCAACTCAATAATGAGTGTTGTTTTGCCTGCCCCAGGCGCGCTCATAAAATTGATCGCTACAATTTTCTCTTCGTCAAAATGTTCTCTGTTGTGACGTGCAAGCTGATCGCTATCCTCCATAAGCTTTTCAGTCAAATGAATGTCCAGAATATTATGCATTTCTTCCCTCGCTCAACAGTTGAATTTTACGTATTTCTAGTTCTTGACCCGACTTCAAACTGCCAATCCCGCTCCCACAAATCGGGCAAGCGAAACCACTCCTAAATTCTATTGCATATGCATGTCCATTATTTTCGCACAAAGCAATTGCGTCGATTTCTTCTATCTTCAAAATAGTTTTCTCGAAAAACTTTTTTTCTCCCTTGAGCGCATCAAAAGCAAAGCTCAAACTCTCGCTATCT
>CAZFKB010000290.1:0-1894 GCA_964519785.1 uncultured Candidatus Obscuribacterales bacterium
AAGTGACAAGAGTATCGCTTTTGCTTTCATAGTAATAGAATCTCTCGACTGGTACTCAGGGTATAATTTGATTTTTGAGCTGAAATTTTATGACACCGCATGTCCGGCAAAAATAATCCCGACAAAGATATTTTAAAACAAATTGAAAATTTGCCCACATTGAGGCCAAAAGGAGGATTATCTCCTGCTCAATTAGCCGAGCGTGCTTGTTTTGCCAATACTATCTTGCATCAAGCACACCCAGCGAGTTTCGATTGGAACTAGACAAATTATTGAATCACGAAGACAAAGACATTTCCAGACGTGCTAGCTGGGTTCTTGAATATTGTGAGAGAAAATAATTAGTCAAAGGGTAAGATTCTAAAGATGAATACAGAATTGAGCACAAAAATAAGACAAATGTCTCGCGCTGAGCTGAATAAGGCGGTCGATTGGGCTTGCAAGGAAGGCTGGAATCCGGGCTTGAATGATGCTGAGGTCTTTTGGCAGACCGACCCTATGGGATATTTGGCCCTTGAACAAAATGGTGAAATGATTGGGTCAGGCTCGACTGTTTCGTATGATGGAAAGTTCGGTTTTATGGGCTTTTTTATCATTAGAGCCGATTTGCGAAGCCACGGTTTAGGTAGGCAATTGTGGTTCAAAAGGCGTGATAGCCTTCTGTCCAGGCTTGATTCTGGTGCCGCTATAGGTATGGATGGTGTATTTAATATGCAATCGTTTTATGCCAAAGGCGGATTTAAATTCAGTCATCGCAATCTTCGCATGCAGAGCGTTGGACGTAAGTTAGATTTTGACCAAACGCTCGTTTCAAAATTCCAGGAATCTGATTTTGCATTAATTGAAAATATCGATAACCGGTGTTTTGGCTTTTCAAGAAAAACGTTTTTAAAAAACTGGCTGTCCATGCCAAATAGTGTTTCTTACTTATACAAAAGAAATAGTGTCTGTCATGGATTTGGCACTATCAGGCAATGTCATTCAGGATGGAAAATCGGACCGCTATTTGCTCAAAACGAAGATGTCGCGGACCAACTTTTTAGAGCACTAAATACAGTGGCGCTGGACAATCCTTTGTTTTTGGATATTCCCGAAATAAATCGCTCTGCCGTAGAACTTGCAAGCCAGTACAAAATGACTGAATGCTTCGGCTGTGCTCGAATGTATTATGGCAAGTTTCCAGATTTACCCTATGATGAAATTTTTGGTGTGACGACTTTCGAGCTGGGTTAAGTCATTTTTTGTCTCAAAAGTAAATCAGGTATTGGCTTTTGCCTCGTTTTGCAGGCAAGTTATAACACTTGATTGCATCGCCCCCGAGGCGGGAACAATACATAGAATCGACTCTTTTTAGAATACAAATGCCTCCTATAAAAGAACTGCAAGAAGTATCAGCCAAAATTATTAACAGCAATCTGAGTATCAGAGAAGCTTCGTTGATTTTTGCTGGTCGGGAGCATTGGCCCTTTAATCTTTATCTGGAGTTTTTAGACGAGTATGCTCAGCTTGAAAAAAATAACCGTCGCTTAGAGCAAGATATTTATAATCAAGCGTATTCTATTGCAAATTCAGATGTTGAAAGCATTTGTGAAGAAGTGGAAAATATCCAGGGACTTGTTCAGAGCTATTTTGCAGGCAAGGAAGAAGAAGCCCTAGTTGCAACTGAGCTTGCTTCTTTGTGTCAGCTAATCAGAATGTACGACGTATTGAACCTGATTAGTCCCATGGTTAATGAATACATGGACATATATTTACCACCAGAATCTAGACCACTTTTTGCAGACTCATTGCTAAAAGAAAAAGATGAACAAATAGTCGAATTGATCAAATTCTACAAAGACGACGTTGACCAAAGCTGTAGGATTTTTGCCGAGCGTTGCCCGGTTATGCTCGA
>CAZFKB010000291.1:0-1858 GCA_964519785.1 uncultured Candidatus Obscuribacterales bacterium
TTTTACATTTAGAACTTATGACAGTCACAAAGACCAGGTGCAAGAGCGCTGGGGAAGAGTTTTTGCAATATCGAGCACTCTCACGCCGGTAATGCTTGGAATTATAGTTGGCGCTATTTCTAGCGGCAATATTTTGACAGAAGGAAGCTTCTACTCTGTATATTTATCTAGCTGGATTCAACCTTTTCCAATTGCCGTTGGCATTTTTGCACTCTGTTTATTTGCTTATCTAGCCGCTGTCTATCTCACTGCCGATACAAAAGATTTTCAATTACAAAATGATTTTCGCACCCGGGCATATGTCTCATCGATTGCATCTGGCGCAATGGCACTTATAGTATTTCTTCTTGCAAAAGACCAGGCACAAGCTTTATACAAAGATTTGAAGCTTCTTTCGCCAGTCTATATTTGCACCGCAATTACAGCTTTTATTACTTTGTTTTTTCTATTCAAAAGAAAATTTGCTATCGCCAGATTCAGCGCAGCCACGCAAGTCGCGCTGGTCCTCTGGGGTTGGGCTTTTGCGCAATACCCTTATATAGCAAGACCAACTCACACAATATCTAATTCAGCTGCTAACGAAACCACCATAAAATTAGTTATTGGTGCTCTTGTGGTAGGAGCGATATTAATCGTGCCAGCATTTATATATCTGTATAAAATTTTCAAGCTCAAGCGCGACTAGAAACTAAAATAGCCATTTTCTTATTTAGTCAGACTATCGATAATCGCTTGCTGTAGACCCTTTGATTGCACCTTACTTATATCTGAAATTTCGACAATATCATATTTAGCACCATATGCGGTGAGTCGGTCTAATGCGAGAATATCGGGAGGTATTGGCTTATCATCAAGAAGTAGAAGGTTAATGCGCAAATCATAAGGTCCTGCGCTACCATTTGCAGCAGCGATGATAAGGTCTTTTATTTCCTGTTTATATCCAAATCCACCATCTGTAAGAATAGTGATGACCATCGGCTTTTTAGTCAGCATCGCACGCGAAAGAGCGTCTTTCAAAGGTGGAAACAAATTAGTGCCACCATCCGGTTTTCTCTGCAAAAATATATTTTGGATTTCACCCCCAAAACATGGTTGATAAAGTTGATATTTATCAGTGAATGGCATCAAAGCCACACCTTTTTTCAACGCATTTTCCATTTGCGAGGAAAGCGAAAACATCTGATTTTGTGCCCACGTCCATTTAGACTGGTTGACATTGGCTCCAATTCTTTGCGCCATCGAGCCTGAACAATCAAGAATCAGCACAACATCGTATTCATCCAATGCCTTTATGTCCTTGTGCAGAGTCTTTTTCTTAGGCGAATTATTTTCTTTGCTTGCCTGGGCGCACAACATTTTAAATTTATCCAGGTCTCCTCTCTCTTCTTCCAATATACGCTGTGTCTCTGCTCCTGATACCATAACGGGCTCAGGCATTTCATCCATAAATTTATCGATTTTGCTTTGAAAAGAAGTCTGACTTTTCTTTGCCACAAGACTACTATTTGTCGACTCACGAAGTGCTTGAGCGCTAACTGGAAGTGCGACTTGCAAGCTTGAACCTTTTCGTTTCAGCGAAAGATTCAGCATATTGTTTTCTACTGATGCACCCTCGATTCGATCCGATTCGTTTACACCATAATACGAAGCCGGACTACCAAGACGAATCTTAGTGACAGTGGCGGGCAATGAATCTTTGTCCAATGTGATGCCAGCAGAAGCACACAAATACAAAAGCTGATTAACCGATCCTTTGAGAAGAACTTGCTTAGAAGGCTTTGCAGGTGGCAAAGCCCAGACCGTTCCGGCACAAAAAATTAGAGCAAAAAGTAAAACAAAAACGCTTCTCACATAGTAT
>CAZFKB010000292.1:0-1459 GCA_964519785.1 uncultured Candidatus Obscuribacterales bacterium
ACAAATGAAGAAAAAAGCTATGTCCAGAGCGTTTTGTCTGCCTCGTTGAAAGAAAGCAAGCTGTCCTCGCGTGATAAGGCTTTTGTAACTTATCTAGTCCAAGGTGTTCTGCGCAATCTAAGCGTTATAGACAAAACAATCAAAGCTCATTCGCATCGTCCCATTGAGAAAATGACTTCTGTACTTTTGAACGTATTGCGCTTGGGCACGTATCAACTTTTATTCATGGAGGATATGCCAGCTTCAGCTGTGCTTAGCACTTCTACCTCGGTCGCAAGGCTTTGCGGGCACAGTGGACTTTCGAGTTTTACTCAAGGCGTGCTTAGAAATATATTGCGCAATCTGGAAAAAATCAGACAAGAGCACGGCATAAAACAAAATAGAGATTTAAACGATCACGCCTTTGTAAGCAAAGATCCAGAAGAATTGAGTGATCACTATTCGATGCCACTGTGGATAGTGCGTCGCTGGCTAGATACTTATGGTCTTGAAATTACAATATCTCTTTTAGCCTACAGCCAATCAAGCCCTAAGCAATGTTTGCGAATTAACGAAAACGCAGTCGAAGTCAAAGCAGTCCTATCTATCCTGGAGCGAGCAGGACTAGAAGTCGAAGCATCGAATGTGGTGCCATCATGTGTTCGCATTTTGTCGAAAGGAAAATTCAAAGGACCTTTAGAAAAATTGCCCGGCTATTCAGAAGGACTCTTCAGCATTCAAGATGAAGCTTCGCAACTGGTTTCTTTTGCAGTCGGTGCAAAAGCCGGCGACCTGGTCATCGATTTATGCGCAGCACCAGGCGGCAAAACATTGCACATGAGCGAAATGATGCAAAACAAAGGCAAAATTCTTGCCGTTGATAAGTCTGAACAACGACTCAGTGTGCTCAAAAATAACAGACAACGATTGTCTATTACAAATGTAGAAGTAATAGAAGGAGATGGGCGCAATCTCAAGCTCGATACTAAAGCAGACCGAGTGCTTGTTGATGCTCCATGTTCTGGTACTGGCGTTTTGAACAGACGAAGCGACTTGCGTTATCACAGACGCGAAGAAGACATAAAAAGTCTTGCAGAGTTGCAGTGGGAACTGCTTGTCAATGCAGCTGATTTAGTAAAACCTGGTGGAGTTCTTGTCTATTCGACTTGTTCGGTTGAAAAAGAAGAAAACGACCAGATTGTTGATAAATTTTTGGAGCAGTATAAAGACTTTGAATATGAACCCTTAACCAAGGTGGTTCAAGCTTTCAAGGCGCCTCCTTTCAGTATAGAGCCTGATGTTGGGAAAAAACAGCTATTGCCTACTATGCAAGGCTTCTCGGGGTTTTTCCTGGCTAGATTCAGGCGAAAAGAGCAGGTTTCAAGCACCTAATATATTGGTATTAAAGGCCCAAGGTTTATCTGGTCTTTGTCTTTCAAAAGGAATATGAAATGGACTTTTTCACCATAGGCATAGGCAT
>CAZFKB010000292.1:1469-1857 GCA_964519785.1 uncultured Candidatus Obscuribacterales bacterium
TTCATGCTTTCGGGAATCCGCCTGGTCAAAGAATACGACCGTCTGGTCATATTCATCCTGGGTAAGGCAACTGGAGTCAAAGGACCTGGTCCAGTTTATCTCTGGCCAATAATTCAGAGCGAAAAGAAGGTCGATTTGCGTGTGGTCACTATGGATATTCAAATGCAAGAAGTCATTACCAAAGACTATATTTCTTGTAAAACCGCTGCTGTTTGCTTTTTCCAGGTGGTAGACCCATTCAAGGCTGTAACCAAAGTGGAAGACTGGAACACTGCGACCAACCAGATTGCCCAGACCACTTTGAGAAGCGTTCTTGGTCAGCACGAGCTCGATGATCTTTTGTCCGAGCGCGATGTCATAAACGCCAAATTGAGTTCGATAATCGACC
>CAZFKB010000293.1:0-1817 GCA_964519785.1 uncultured Candidatus Obscuribacterales bacterium
AATTGCTGTAGCAAAAGACATTGTAATTGTTACCGACACCTCGGGGTCGATGGCTGGAGAATGGCTTGAGCAAAGCAAAAAATCGCTCAAGTATATGGTAAATTCACTCAATCAGGGCGATAGATTCAATATTGTTCAGTTCAACACTGACGCTGATGCATTCGAAGATAAATTGCTTGAAGCCACCAAAGAAAATAAAGCAAAAGCTATCGCGTATATCGACGACCTAGAAGCTCATGGTGGCACTAATCTGGCAGACGCTGTTTCGCTTGGCTCTTCGATGTTTCAAGCTGGAAGCAAGCGTCCTTCATACATGATTATGATGACTGATGGCGAGCCGACTGTTGGTAAAACAGGACATAAAGAAATAACGAGTTTACTTGCTAACAAACCTGACCTGCGTGTGTTCAACTTGGGAATTGGATACGACATCAATACTCAACTGCTCGATAAAATTGCAAGTAATCATCATGGTACTGCTCAATTTGTTGAACCAGGCGAGAACTTAGAAACGGCACTATCGGGTTTGTATGACAAGATTCGAAACCCAATAATGTCTGATGTAAAAATTTCATACGAAGGTATCACAGTAAAAGACGTCTATCCACGCTCAGTCAAAGATATGTTTGCAAATACGCAAGTAATGTTAGTGGGCAAATACAAGGGCGCTGGAGATGCCAAAATTAAAATCGCAGGTACCGTAAATGGTGCGCCAAAAAATTTCCAGTTTCCCTTGAATTTTCCCGAAAAAGATTTGCAAGCAAATTATCTTCCTCGTCTATGGGCGATGCGAAGAGTTGGTCATCTGACTGAAGTTGCAAAAGAGAATGGAAACACAAAAGAGATAGTCGATGAAATAATGGACCTCTCGCGTAAGCACGGTATCATTACCGCTTATTCGTCGTATCTGGTAACCGAGCCAATGCCTATACCGATGCCTATGGGAAGACCTATGGCAGCGCAGGAATCGATGGTGCGCGGAGGTCTTGTGCGTCGCAATTCGCCTGGTGTTGCCATTGGTGGTGCTGGAGGAAGAGGTACCAGTTCTGGATTTGCTGTAAACGAAGCACAACTGCCTCAAACATCTATGGGCCGTAAATATTCACCCTTAGCTATAGCAAAGGCCGGTAACGATAACTTTTATATGGCGCACGACGGGCGTCAAAAGGACGCTGGCGCCAAGCAACTTTTAGACATGATGGCCGATAAAGAAGAAAAGGGAGAAAACGCTGTACATTTCAAAAAGGTTCAGTCTAAACTGAAGACTGATACATATCTGGAAGGGGATGGATCCTCTATATCGGAGACAAAAATTGTCGACGATAAGACTTTTCGACTGAAAAATGGTACTTGGGTCGACGATGCTCTTGCAGTTTTCAAAGGCAAGACCGAAAAAGTCGAATTTGCAAGCAAGCGCTATTTCGAACTGATCAAAGAATATCCAGGTATTGCAAAATATCTTGCCGTAGGTAAAAGCGTGACTTTAGTTTTCAAAGGAACTTGTTTCAAAATCGAAGGCACAATATCCCCAGATTCGCTAACTCTAGAACCACGAGGATGAAGCAAAGCTATTTAGCGTGATATCAACGCAGCTTTTGTTGAAGCGTTTGCAATAAAGCTTTTGCTTCAGAATTGCGTCCTGCCACCACTAACTGTTGAACGCGCACCACTTGATTCATGTCAAAAGGAAGCTTACGGCGCGAGGCAATATAACTCTTCAACTGGGCTTGAAACCGAAGTACTTCCATTTGCACGCCTGTTGCATTGGCTTGTTCTCTGGCTTTTTCTTGATCGTTCAGTTTGCCTGAAAGATTAGT
>CAZFKB010000294.1:0-1816 GCA_964519785.1 uncultured Candidatus Obscuribacterales bacterium
ATTTGCAGAAGCGGTAAGCAAATTTATTCATGACTACCCAACTGTTAAAATGCTTGCGTTGAGCTTTTTACTTTTGATTGGTGTGTTTTTGGTGGCAGAAAGTATCGACCACCATATCAATAAGAATTACATCTATGCTGCTATCACATTCTCGCTTTTTGTCGAGGCTTTGAATATCGCTTCAAGCAAGAAGCGTAAGAAAGTCGTTGAGTATCATTGATAAACTGAAACTTTTTCGTCTGTCGTCCAGGCCACAGACGAAAAAAATAAAAGGGTTCTAGGAATTAGTATTTTGAATCTTTACTGTGCAGCGTAAAGCATTTTCAAGGTATTTAAATCGCGGGGTGAAACGCCGTCCTGGACGATTAGTTGCGAATGCATGATATCCTCGGGATAGCCCGAATGTCCGTTCAGACCAAGTGCGTGTCCAATTTCGTGCAGACAAATATTACGCAATTGACGCTTGCCGCGAGCTCGTCCTCGCTCGTAGGGGTCTATGGTCAGTAGATTCATACGCGCTTTCAAAATACCATCGGCACCACATATGATGCTAGTATTACCAGCTTCTGCCGACAATGCTTTGCTGTGCAAATTGTCTGTCCATGTCACATCCAGGTCGGACTGGTCGGGACTTTGGACTATCTTAAAACTTATAAGTCCTTCCGATTTTACTTGCCATTCGTCGAGCGCAGAGCGAAAAGCTTCATCGAAATCTGTGGAATATCCTGGCACCTTGTCTCCTGAACCTATATAAACTGGTATAGGCATTTTACCGCTCGACCATTTGAATACACCATTTGGTGTGACCTGGCTTAGATAGTTGCCTGGATTTTTAGCGCTTAAAGCGGGCTTTTGGTCTTTCAGTTGCGATTTGAGCAAATCCATGAAGGCAAGATATTTGTCTTTCTCTTCGCTCTTGGGTGCAATTCCAAAATATTTGTCATAAGCTTCGACTGCTTTGTCGAGCTTATTTATATTTTGATAGATGCGAGCTAAGCACAACCACGATTGATAGTCGTTTGGATTTACTTCTGTTAGGTGTTGCAAGATAGGTAGTGCAGCCCAGTATCGTCCGGCATCATACAAAGTCATAGCCGATTTGTATTCTGGATTTTCAGCGGGCTTTGCAGTTTCTTTTGAAGCTTTTTTTGCAGTTTCATTTGCAGCTTCTTTTGCGTCGATATTGCACGCAAAAAATAAGCTTGCTAAAACAAGAAAAGATCCAGCAATTGTTTTTCGTTTATTGAATAACCGCAGGCACGCCACCATCGGGACCTGGTTTGGTATTTTTGACGATTTTTTCTTCAGTGGCGCCAGCACTCATTGAAGTTGGCTTGGAAAGCGTATCGATAATGTAATCGACACCCTGCACCGTAATCATGAAAGCGCGCTCGCCCGCTTCAATCAGACCTTTTTCTCGCAAATACCAGATTGCATATTCGATTTCTGCCATGTCGTGGATGTCGAGACAGTCCATCATCATTTTGGCTGAGCTTCCGCCCGATTTTGGTTTTTTGCGACGCTGTTCAAGAAGCAAATTCAATATTGCCAGACGCAATTCGATTTCACTCCATGAAATACCGGCTTTTGGCACTTTGTATTGCGCCATTCCGGCACGCGGAGCTTGAGCTTGTGGCTGACCGGGCACTGGCGCTGCTTGGGCTTCAGCTGCTCCAAGTGTCATGTCATATGCGGCACGTTTTCCTTCGTCCGAAAGTGTTCGCCAAGCTTCGGTAATAATGCGGAATTTTTCGGCATCACCAGTCTCAGTGTTGTCTGGGTGATACATCGCTGCCAGAAATCTATATGCGTATCG
>CAZFKB010000295.1:0-1799 GCA_964519785.1 uncultured Candidatus Obscuribacterales bacterium
ATCTGTCGATAGTTGAAATTATCGCTTTTGCCTTCAATTTCAATTTTTCTCTAGCTAAATCTACATCAAGCACATTTTCATAATCCTGTGCTTCAATCCAGCTTCTGAGCGCATGCAGAGCCATAAGCATGGGTTCTGCTTCTGCAATACTTTGTCTTACTCTTTTTTTACTGAAAGCAAAATCGTTGCGCAATCTGTGAAAAAGAGCATGCGAATCGAACTCAATATCTTCAAGCAATTTCATTGGCGCATTCAGTTGTTTAGTAGCTTTAGCCCTTAGTCTTCTGAGTCCGCGGCTACTAATTTGAGAACTGAAAGCTTCAGTGGCGATATCATTTAAATGATGGGCTTCATCAATAATTAGCAAGTCGTACTTAGGTAATACGTTGCCACCGGATGCGGCGTCGACTAAAAGCAAATTATGATTGACTACAAGAATATCTGCGTGTTCAGCGGCTTCGCGCGCACCAAAATAAAAGCAATCTGAAAAGTTTGGACAACGTTGTCGCAAACAGTCTTCACCATCCGAATTTATTTCCTGCCAAATCTCCAAAGGTGGCATGAAATCGAGTTCGCTCACATCACCTGTATCGGTTTCGTTTAGCCACTCAACAAATTCGTCGTCGATGGCATTACTTTTATTGCTTTCCGCCACAAAATCGTTAAATCGTCTGATTCCTGCATAGTTGCCTCGCCCTTTCAACAAAGCATAGTTGAATTCGAAAGGAACAAGTTTTTGCAAAAGCGGAATGTCTTTCTTGATGTATTGTTCTTGAAGCGAAATCGTGGCTGTAGATACCACCACTTTTTTGCGCGAAAGAACCGCTGGAACTAAAGCGGCAAGACTTTTTCCAATACCGGTCCCGGCTTCAAAAATACCAGTTTTTCCAGTATCGAAAGCACGCTCTATCGACTTAGATAAGGCAAGTTGGGGCAGCCTCATCTCGTAGCCTGGCAGATGACTGGCAAGCATGCCTAAGGTGCTCACCACATCTGGGACTGAATCGTTTTCCAATTGAGGTCGAAACTCTTAGTTAACTCGGCCCGCGTCGGTTGCAGCCAATCTGCTTGTCTGAGTTTGATAAGGGGGTAAGTTCAACTTCTGACCCAAACCAAGCATGTGAGCGCTCTTCAATTTGTTGTGCTCAACGATTGCATCAATCAAACGAGGTGTCACTTTCTTGTAATTAGCAAGAGCGATTGAGGCAAGCGTATCACCTGTTTTCACTTCGTAAGTGCTGCTAACAGGAACGATCACTGAGCTTGGATCAACTGTATTAGAGTTCATAGTTTCACTTTGAGCTGCAGCAGGTGTTGCACCCTTAGCAATAACTACACTCTTTTGCGCTCCACCTTCAGCAATCTTAGTCGAGGCAAGGGAATAGACTCCCACCACAGCGAGCGATAAAACTGCGCCGCCAATGAATCCCAACATCATATAAAAGGATGGGTTTCGTTTGGCTGCTTGAGGAATGAGCTCATGGTGGACTCCAGGCCAAAGAACTTCCAGTTCGTCGGACTTCTGAGTTTCTAACACTTCTTGATTAGTCTCCAACAAGTCTTCCAGACCTCCTAGACTGACTTTGTTTTCTTGCGGCGAGTAAGGCTGCAGCAAAGGACTACTCAATCCTTTAAAAGTACCTTGTATATGATTCGCCGAAGTCGAATTGAAAGCAACATCATCACGAACTAATTCGGGGATGCCTTCGATAGCGGTTGTTTCCATAGGCTGTTTGTATGGCTCCGTAATTCTTGGCAAATATTATCGAACTATCCGTGTGTAAGTCAAACCCCCGACT
>CAZFKB010000296.1:0-1338 GCA_964519785.1 uncultured Candidatus Obscuribacterales bacterium
TTTGCGCGACATCCTGCTTGAAATCAGGTATCCAAGCGCTCTGTCAACTGCACCAATTGTTTTAGCCTCATGATTAGGTTTTTAATATTGTTTCCAAAACATCTAATCATGAATAGTTACCAGTACTTTTATTTTCACTCGCTTATTACTCTCTAGAAACAGCACAAGCTCAACCGCGACCGACTACGACACTATATTTGGTGTTCGTTATTAACACGACCATCAAAAAGTCGCGCCTAACACACGGAGTGCGTCATGAAGCGCCTTCTTGGCTGCTTCTTGCTCCTCTTAAGCTTCTTTCTGGCAACAGAAGTTTCAACTTCTACTGCCCATGCTCAATCGCCACCGCGCGTCTCGAGCCAGGTTCAAACACAAACCACCCAGCGTTTCGATGGCAAGCTGCTTTATCAGAGTGCCTTCGAACATATTCGTGATAACCATCTCGCCTTGCTTTCCCCAAGCGCTAGAAACAAGTGGGTCAAATTTTGGGAACATCGCTACGACGATAAATGGCTCAAAAAGCCAGGAAACGCCGATTTAGCCATCGTGCGCATGCTCGAAAGTTTGGAGCACAAGCACGATAATTATTTCACCAGATCCCAATGGCAGACTCAGATCGAAGAGTCACAAGGACTTTTAGTTGGCATCGGAGCTGTTTTTGAAGTAAAGAACAAAACCACTGGCGGTGGCATAACTAATCGCTACAAATTGAGTGTCGAGCATCAATTGATAGTAGCCAGCGATCCAACGCCAGCTTCACCAGCTGCAAAAGCCGGACTGAAAAAAGGCGATATTATCCTATTTGTCCAGGGCAAATCTGTCCGAGGACAATTGGCTCAGGATGTGATTGATACCATCAACGGGTCGGTCAAGGGTACAAAAGTTCGTCTTACAGTGAAACGCGATGATACTGTTCATCAGCTTCTTCTCACTCGCGAACTTGTTGTTACACCTGTGGTCAAATTTTTGGAAGTAAATCAAGATGTCGCCTATATCAAGCAACTCGA
The DNA here is from genome assembly GCA_964519785.1 of uncultured Candidatus Obscuribacterales bacterium. Taxonomy (GTDB): domain Bacteria; phylum Cyanobacteriota; class Vampirovibrionia; order Obscuribacterales; family Obscuribacteraceae; genus Aved-18. Next base: position 1,008 of record CAZFKB010000296.1, read on the forward strand.
TTTCATGTCCGACCTCGTCGAGACTGAGATGCGACAAGCTTTGGTACAAGCGAATAACTATAAAACTTTGATTCTGGACTTACGCGGTAATCCAGGTGGACGCTTGGAAGCAGCGCTTTCAATCTTTGCTCAGATTCACGAAAGTGGTACCGCGCTTGTCACTCGCGAGCGAAACGCAGACAAGCAAGTCGAGACTACTTTCAAATTCACGCCTACCGAATTTCATACCATAACCTCAATCGATGGTGTGGTAACAAACACCGAGGTGGTTGCCAGAACAGATGATAGTTTGATTGCTCTCAATACGAACGTCAAACTGATTCTGCTAGTC
>CAZFKB010000296.1:1348-1782 GCA_964519785.1 uncultured Candidatus Obscuribacterales bacterium
CTGAAATACTTGCCGGGGCAAGCAAAGTGAATAATCGCGCTGTTTTGATTGGCGTCAAAAGTTACGGCAAAGACGTCGGTCAATCGGTGTACGAAATTCTCTTTAGCCGCGGCATTTCGATAACCTCATTCGAATTTCTGCCTGGCGGAATCTCAATGAATCGCCAGGGCATCGATCCACATATCGTTGTTCAACAGCGCGGTGTTGGCGATAAACAATTCGAACGAGCCATGGAAGTAGCAAGTAAACCTTGAGTCATTATTGGAAAGCTGGCGATGTGACTGGGTTTTACCCTGTCCTTCGTCATGCTTTCCCTTTCTTTTAGCGATCAGTACAACTAAACAATATAGTAAATACAGGATTTAGAAATAGAACACTAGATTGAGTCTCGCATGGCTAAAAAAACAGACGGGACACATGGAACGGTTATTGAA
>CAZFKB010000297.1:0-1765 GCA_964519785.1 uncultured Candidatus Obscuribacterales bacterium
GACTTTTTGCTCTGTTTTTAAGTGTTCTGACTGTCCTTATAGCCATGCCCATGCCTCAGGCGTTCGGGCAGGAAACTCAGTTTGCTCCGCCCACCCATGTACATAATGACCATATCGTAGCCGACGGTCATCTTAAAAATGGCTTGAAAGTCATTTTATTGCCTGAGTCTAGTTACCCGGCAGTTTCTTGCCAGCTCTGGTTTCATACCGGCTCACGCAACGACCCGCCAGGGCTGAACGGGCTTTCGCATGTTATTGAACACATGATTCAAAATCGCATGCAGCAAGACAAAGACGGTATGGCTCAGCATCTTATCGAGTGTGGAGCGAAATTTTCGGCTTCGACAAGCGACGACTTCACCCTTTTTGTCGAGAATTTGGCTTGTGAAAATCTAAATGTCGCTATTTTGGCTTTGTCTAAGTTTCTTAATCAGTCGCCTTTTACTGAGAGCGAACTGAAAGTGGCAAGTAAACAGGTCCTTTTGGAAATCGAAGAACAGAATAAACAAAAATCGCGCTTGCTAGACGTTGAAATGCGGCACCTGGCTTATAGACAAGCTGGGTATTCCAATCATCCAGCAGGTGATACAGCTTCGATTGACCAGCTGGAGATAAATGAACTAAATCGTTATTTTTTGAAGCATTACGGACCACCAAACGCTACGGTGGTGCTATCGGGGAATATTGGCTCTCAGCATAATATTTTGAGCTTGCTCGATAAGTCTATCGGGCACATAAGCTCGCAACATCCGCGTCCAGAGTCGCGTTTTGTACATCCAAAACAAAATGCGGAGCGTAGAGCATTTTTGAAAGTTGCTACCGATACGCCGGAGGCCCTCATTGCTTACCAGGGAGTTTCGCTCACAAGTCTCGATGCACCAGCTTTTATGGTGCTTGAATCAGTACTGAATGCCAATAATGGTGGCATCCTGGTAAATCATTTTCTAGACACCAAGCTTTGTTCTTCAGCTCGTGTAAGTTTTGAATACAAACGGCACCCGGGATTATTTCTGTTGCATTTAAAAGCTCGTCCTGGCGTTGAGTTACAGGCGATGTTGACTGAACTCGATCTGATGGTTAGCACACTCAAAGACAATCCGCTTAATTCAGAAAATATAGAGCGAGCAAAGAATCAGACTTTGTTTAACTTGCAAGCATCGCGTACAAGCCCTTTCTTGTCGGCTTTTCAGCTGGGACTATTCGATGTAACTGCCAATGGACAAAAGGGGACGTTAAAAGAATTAGAGAGCAAAATAGCTAAAATCTCGGCACAAGACGTGCGTTCTTGTATACAGAAACACTTCCTTGCCACAAATCGTTCTATCGTTTCGCTAGGTGGAAGGGAGTCGGCAGAATCAATTCCAAATATTGAAGACTATCATCCTAAGTCTCTGACTATGGCTGGTTACACACCATGTTCAATACCTGTTGAGCACGCCATGGCTACCACGTCTGGTGGCAGCGAACAGACTCAACTGCCCCAAGCTATTTCAACGAAAAAATTGCCTAATGGTTTGTCATTGACTGTCCTTCAAGTCAAATCAAGTCCAGTGCTAGAAATTGCTGGCGCTTGCAAGGCCGGTCTTGCATATAATCCTGCGGGAAAACCTGGTCTGGCAGAAATGCATGCACAGGTGCTCAATGGCGACTCTCAAAAAATCAGTCAGGTGAAAACAACCGAACTGCAGTTTATGAAAGGTCTTCCCAGGCGCGATTTGATTTATTTCAATCCAGAAAAAATCAGACTGACATTCAGGACAAGAGC
>CAZFKB010000298.1:0-1763 GCA_964519785.1 uncultured Candidatus Obscuribacterales bacterium
GGACTGGGAACAGTAATTGGCGGTTGGAAAGTTATAAGAACCGTAGGGACCAAAATAAGCAAAGAAAAATTGACCCATTCTCAGGGATTTGGCGCCTCGATGGCAACAGCACTTATTATCATGATTGCCTCACACATCGGTGCACCAATTAGCACTACACACACACTAAGCTCGGCAGTAGCTGGGGGAACTATTCCGTCTTATGGGCGGGAAAAATTGAACCCTAAGACTTTGAAACTGATAGTATTAGCGTGGGTGCTAACCTTTCCTGTAGCCTTCGCTCTTGCGGCGGGATGCTATTTACTTTTGAAACTAGTCTGGCATGGTTAATGGTGCTTAAAAACCTGGAGAGAATCTAAACTATGAAACTTGTAGTTGCATTTACTAGCCCCAAAAGAAGCGCCAAGGTTTTAGCTATGGCGGAAAAACAAGCCCGCGCTCTCAACGCTGAATTGGTTTTGCTGCGTATTATGCCCGATCCTGAAAAAGTTGGAGTGGTGGCACAATTAGTGGCATCCGAACGTCCTAATTTGAAAGCCAATAAATTAGTCGATCGTACAATCGCCGATTTGAAAAGTCGCGGTATAAATGCCTCAGGTGAGATTCGTACTGGCGAGGTAGCAAAAGACTTGCTTAGCGTATCAAGAGAACTTGGTGCCGACTTGCTTTTCCTTGGCACAATCGATCCTAAAAGAAGAACATTTTTTCAAAAGTTGAATCCTATCGTGAGTTATCTTATTAACAACTCCGAAATTCCGTTATGCATTGTTCCTGGCGAAGTGGAAGATATTAGCGATAGCGATGTTGATACTTCGGATGAATTAGCGGCTGAATAGTCACTTCGTCAGAGAATTCACGTTGAAGAAATTAGGTAATTCATGCATGTTGTGCGTTACTGACATTGGTGGCAAACACTCAATAATTTTTTGTCCATAAGCTTTCTCAGTCAGCCTGGGGTCTAGTATAGCCACCACACCGCGATCTGTTTGAGTACGAATCAATCTTCCAACGCCCTGTTTTAATCTTGTAATCGCATACGGCAAAGCTAGATCCCCAAACCAATTTTTCTCGCCGCCATCTTTTAGTCTTTCGCAGCGAGCTTCGTAAATTGGATCGTCTGGAGCTTGAAATGGGATTCTATCTATAACGACAAGACTCAATTGATCACCATCAACCGATACACCTTCCCAGAAAGATGATGTTCCAAATAGCACTGCATTTGGTGTCACCTTGAACCATTCAAGCAATTTGTTGCGAGGCATTTCTCCTTGCCGTCTGGCTTCGTATGGAAGTCGTTTAGATATGATTTCAAAAGCTCTAAACAAAGCACTACGACTGGTGAACAGAATAAAAGCCCGTCCATGACTCAATTCAATTAGCTCTTCAATCACTCTGCTTGCTTCGCTTATATAGCCGGCATCATTTGGATTTGGAAGATTGTACGATTTTCGTCCCGGCAAAAAGAGCATCGACTGGTGCTTGTAATCAAAAGGCGACTGAAACTTGTCTTGGACTACAGGACCAATGACGCCAACTGAAGATTTAAAATAGTCGAAGGGATCATCTCCTGCAGTCGCAAGAGTGGCAGACATACACACGGTTGAGTGCAATCCTGCTTTTGCAAAGAGATTATCTGCAATGAATCCAGATACGTCTAAGGGCGAAGCGGTAACAGAAAAGTTTTCATGGTTTGGATTGGTCGATTGTTCGACATAAATAACCCAGTTGGAATCAGGCGTTTTGAGCAGGTCCAAACATTTTAT
>CAZFKB010000299.1:0-1759 GCA_964519785.1 uncultured Candidatus Obscuribacterales bacterium
GCAGTATTCAATTTATTGTTCAAGTTAGGGTTCAAATTAGCTTGCGCCTGAGGGCTAATTTGAGCCGATACAGATTTTTGAGCGCCTTGAGCGCCACCAATTGTGTGCGATTTGTTTCTGTGGTCAGCCCAGTATCCAGCAAAGGTATTTGCAGTGTTGCCGATTGCAGCTGCACCTTTGACCAAGCCACCAGTGATCATACCGGCTGAAAGGAAGTCGGACATTGGGCTTATTTGAGCACGTGCAATGAAAGCTGGTACAGAAATCATGAGTTGCAAAATTCCAAGTCCGAGCACAACTTTGCCCCAGGGGCTGAAATCTGTGTTCATGATGACCACGAGCAGTCTCAAAAAGCCAACCCATACAAAAGACCAGAGACTGACTTCGACGAATGAGCGAACAAAGCCTGCGCAAGCATCTTCGGTGTCTGGTGTGGCGAACATTACTATAAAGATTGGCGCAAACATGTATTGCGCGGTGAGCAAAATAGTTTGAATAGATTTGAGTGTTACAAGATAAACGAGCTGGGCGATAAGAATAGCGCCGAATACCATGAATATAATTAGACCAGCAAATGCAACGAATCCACCAATTGTTCCACCAACAAGACCACCAAGTGGTCCACCAGCCAAACCGCCGAGTGCAGCACCTGCAACTGGGGCAAGTGCGTTGAGCAAAAGTCCGCCAACAGCCCACAAACCAGCTTTGATTACAGTAGCCATCGCCTGGTCGAATGAAACCATTTCAGCAGCGCTGTTGAAATAGATGGCTTTGATCATTTCGTTGCTTATCTGAATCCAGAAAGCATAGATAGTTGGCCATGCAAGCATTAAGGCAGACGTGGTGATGAGACGTCCAACTGCACCCATCAAGTTACTGCCGCCACGTCCCCACGAAGCGTCAGCCCAGTATTTCCAGATGCACAATACAAAGAGAAGAAGGAGCAAATCTACTGCGATACCATACATGATATCAGCGAGTTTTCGTACTTCAGGAGCAATTGCATTGATGTAGGTTTGACCTTCTTGCGCAGCTGGAGTGTTGGAAATGGTGAATTTTGGATCGTTTGCAAGTCCGTTGACTGCGATGTTCGGGTTTAAAACGAAAATTTCAAGTGCGCGAGCGAGGTATTGAACTGCGCTAGGAATCCATGAGTACAAGAATTCACTTACGTTCTTGCCGATCCAGGGAAGAAAGTTGTTGAAGAATTTGCCAACGATGGTGTCATTCCAGAACTGGTTCAAACCGGTATAGGTTTCGTTGTAGTTAGCAAAATCGTTGTTGAGATCTCTGTTGACCTGTTGGGCGGCAGAGCTGTTACGGCTTCGAGTTTCTTGCTCGATGAGACTCATTGTTGGGTGTTCGTATGGTGAGGATGGAACTGTACTTTGAGTCTTGGCAGCACCAGGAGATAGAAGAGCGTTTTCGTCCAATTCATTGCCGGTAGTCGTGCTAAGCGGGACAGGAACGGACTCAGTAGCAAAAGCGCTCTGAATGGTGGCGTTAGTAAAAAATGGGGTGATGAGATAAAGCGCGATGAATGCAAGAACAGATAATTTCTGTTTGACGCTTCGTTTGTGTGCTTTGTTTTTCATGGGATTTAAGATGGGCGTTGCGGTGGGGGATCCGACAGGTACTCTTATCTTAGAAATGAGCCCCCTTTCTGTCTGTGGTGGAATTCCCATTTGGCTGATTATTTCTGGAAAAAATCGCACTTTTAATCTTGTTTTTTGCTTCAGTCCAATGAAGATTAATTTTG
>CAZFKB010000300.1:0-1746 GCA_964519785.1 uncultured Candidatus Obscuribacterales bacterium
CAATAATTTCTTTTGGTCCTTTAAGCGCTGGTTCTGTTCGATGATATTGTTTATCTCGCCTTCCAGGAGCTTCACTTGCGCCTCGAAGAAATTAAGACGCGAGTCTATGGATTCCTTTACAGTGGGTATGTGAGTACCGGCTTTGGCACGGCTTTTCTCATCGGCAAGTATTGATTTTAGATGGTCAAGCTCTCGCGAAAGCTGTTGTAAATCCCGAGAATCTTTTGCAAGAGGCTTCCAGGCGGCTGGTGATTCCTTGAGACAGTATTCGGCAATAATTGCCGAATCTATTTTGTCTGTCTTTGTCCGGCGGAGCTTAGAGCGAGCATAGTTCTTGATGCAAGTAGGGTTCACCATACTTATCTTGAAACCGGAATCGTTCAGGAAGAAGGCAATTTGTTCGCCATAGCGTCCAGTTGCTTCCATACAAAAATGAGGCTCGAAACAAAAGAGTTCTCCTTCAAGCCATAGGATCATGTTTTCAAATCCGTCGGGGTTGTTGGGAAAGGACCTGTACTTTATCGGTGTCTCTAAAGCCAGACATGCGACATCAAACTTGTTTTTAGCGATGTCTATACCAACATGAGCATCGATCATTCATTTCTCCTTGTGATGTGAATGAGATAAACGCTGAGCACAGGCTAACCTTATTTAAAACGCAGGCTTTATATATACAACCTAAGATATCGTCCAGCCTTAGCAAATCAGCAACAACGACGAGAGACCGAATCTTACAGTTACAGTCTTAGAGGACTAAGGCAAGATGGAGGTTCATCTCATCGCTGCTAGCTTACCTTCCTTCAGAAAATTCAAGCCCGCCGAATTGGCCATGAGGCGGAAGCAAGAGAACCGAAGGCCGATACCCTGAAGGGTATAAGGCAGGATAAAGAGATTTCAGAGATTCTTTCTATGCTTTGTGGTGCAAGGCATTTCAGTCTGAAACACCTGCGTTGAGTCTGAAACGCATCAGGATTTTTCAGAGTGCAAATTATCAAAGAGGGTCGCAAAAAGTCACAGTGAAGTTCAAAGTTGTCAATTCTGGGAAGGTTAGTTTGAGCTGTTGGAGTTAGACGCAATTTGGAATTGGAAAGGTGGTTACCTATTTGGAAAATGTGCTTAATTGGGGCATTTTCGTTTGCGCTTCCTTTCTTGATTCAAGCGCTGTTGTTTGTCACATCTTTAGCAATTGGAAGAATTTTTGCTAGAAAGTTTTCAATCCAGGTGAGTAAGTTTACAAGCTATTGTCTTATAGCTGTTCTTTTGTTGGTCACCACGATTAGTGCATTTATGATTGCTTTCAACTTGCCTAGGTTCATGTCTAACTAGCAAGGTTTTTTATAGTCTGGCAAAACTTTTTTCAGGATTATTCAAAAACGCCCTAATATTCATTGCATTCAGTCTGGAACATTTTGTTTTTGCCGCTTTAATTTTTCATAGCTACTGATAGTCAGAACCACTCCTGTGCCTCAAATATCACATGTGCCAGTCGTAAGCAGTGTTCATGCGGCTTCAGATGATACTAAACGTGCGATCACTTATAATAAAACGAAGATAGATGCAATCAGACGAGAAATTGAAACATTGTAGGCGCAAATTAAGTGGGCGAATAAAGAGAGTTCTGGTCAACTTTTTCGTGAGCTTGGAGTTAAGGAAGAAGAGCTGAGACAACTGCAAGCAAGGACGTTTGAGTTGGTGTTTATTCTTTCAATGTGAGTGAAAGTTCAATTCGTTTTGGTGAATTTGATA
>CAZFKB010000301.1:0-1746 GCA_964519785.1 uncultured Candidatus Obscuribacterales bacterium
AAAGCCAGAACTCGCGCTTTTCGTGCAAGCTCTCGAAACTAAATGTCCCCAGGCAAAAATCTCTAATTTCGTTAAAGAGTTAGCCTTTCCAAAATCTCAAGCGGTTGAAGAAGAGCTATTAGTCAGGGTTTCGCCTCATTTGTTCTTGGAGCAAATGCGCAGCGGATTTTCATCTACTCAGCGTTTTTGGAGTGAGAACTCGTTCTTATTCATGTTCCTCATTTGCTCGCCGGTCTGGACACTCATCGTTTATGTTTTGATTTTCGTGCCATCTGAGGCGCGTAACAGCAATTACGGGATTTGTGAATTTAGTTCTGCTCTAGGCATGATGATTGCACAAAGCCTTTACTCTTTGACCAATTCAGGAGTAAATGCTTTGTGCCAATTGTCTAAAGAAACCATTGTAGGTTTTTTTGCTGCCATAGTGTTGGTAATGGTGGCGGCCAAGTACGCACGAGCTTTTCTTAGCACTCAATGTTTGCAGCTAGATGAGAAAGGCATCTTGCTCAAAAAAGAATTTAGCGGTATCGAGTATTCAAGTACGGTTCGCTTGATGTGGCAAGACGCCAAGGTTGTGAAACTAGAATCGAATATTTTGCAGTTGACTGGACTGCATGATTCGCAGGCGATAACGGTTGATTTGAGTACGCTCAATTCAGAGAAGAAATCGCAGCTTTTTTCTTATTTGTCAAAACATCTGAAAGAAGCCGAGATGGACGCTGGCACTCAAGAAGCACTGATGCCCAAGCAAAATTTGAGCTATACCGAGTTGTGGCTCCAGTCTTTGACTCAAAGTCCTTCTCCTCAACATCTCTTGCCATTGCAGGAAGGAAGGAAACTAAACGAGGAAGTATACACAGTGCATTCGGCTATTGGCGCTGGAGGTCAAGGCACTGCCTATCTTTGTACTCGTCAAATCGGCAAGCAAAATGATCAAAAAGTGGTGCTGAAAGAAATAATTTTTCCAGTTCATGTTGATAGTTCTGTCCGCAAACAAAATTTGGAACGATTCGAGAGCGAAGCGAACTTGCTTAAAAGTCTCGATCACGAGAATATCGTCAAACTGATTGATTATTTTGTAGAAGACCACCGGGGCTATCTCGTTCTTGAGTATATAGAGGGTGAAGACTTAAGAGGTGTTGCTTCGAGACAACCTTTGACAGAAGAGCAAGTATTCGCGTTTTTGAAAGCAGCTTGCTCTGCGCTCAAATATCTACATGAAAAAGGGATTGTTCATCGCGACTTGAGTCCGGACAATTTTATAAAGGCTTCTACTGGCTATAAACTGATAGATTTTGAAGTTTCACGAAAGTCAGATGCTGGTGTCACCGCAACCATAGTGGGCAAACACGCGTATATTTCGCCTGAGCAATTCAGAGGTAAATCCAGTCAACAAAGCGACATCTATTCGCTTGGAGCCACTATTTTTTTCTTGCTAACAGGAAAAGACCCCGAGCCTATAAATCAATCCTGTCTTCGTGAAAATGATACTGGATACGGTACTATTCTCGATTCTATTATTCAGAGATGTACAGATCTGAATTTGTCTGAACGTTTTGTTTCGGTTGCCGAAATTCAAGACTGGTTGTCCAATACCGAAGGAACTGTCCTTAGGGTCAATCGTGAAAACCAGAAAGAAGGGGCAAGCGTATGGCAGAGTTAGCTGTAAAGGTCAGTTATAAAAACAATGCCTTTTTGTTCTTGCGAAAAATAACATCGGCTACATTTCCCGTTTGGGGTATCGTT
>CAZFKB010000302.1:0-1745 GCA_964519785.1 uncultured Candidatus Obscuribacterales bacterium
GACTTTGCTTATTTTTGAAACTTCGTCATTAAATTCTGAAGTACTTCTTTGTCTTGAATTTTTGATTGTTATGTTGACTTCATTTGTCTCTGGAATTTTTTCAAAGTAATAGGAAGCGGCAATCGAAGCTACTTTGCTTCCAGTTACCCAGCCGTTTGTTGCCAGCGCGACTATTTCGAGCATGGTTGGCAGAGGTTTTTTGCTTTTAGGTATGATGATGCATTGCGACGATTTTGCCATTCTTAAATTTTAAACTCTGGCTGGTCTTTTAAGCAGTTGACAAGCTCTGCGTTTGCTTTATTTTTAAGTTGATCCGCCGGCAAAGATTTTAAATAATTGGACAGTGTTTTTCTTACAAGGTGTTGGGGATAGGTGCCAAGAGCATTTTGAAAAACCATTTGTGCGTCATTTTTAGGAACGCCAGATGAAGGTTCAAGCTTAGTTCTACATTCGGCAATCAATTCTTTGTGCACCAGTGCGGGGTCTGCTTTTGTAATACGCGCAAGAAACGCAGTTCCAAAATCCTGGTTGTGCAAATTACTGATTAATACATTTTTTGTTTTTTCAAATGGCAGACTGACTAGAGCTAAAGCTGCGTGCCCTTTAACCGAGTTTGAGCGGTCTTTAAGCAGGTTTTCTAATTGCTTGATGGTCGCATCATCAGCCTTTTGCGTAAGCGCAAAAGACATCACAATAGCGTCGCGAATCTCAGAATTTTGATCTTTCAATAGTTCGATTCTTTTTGAATCTGATATCAGGTCCGGATAGTCTGACGCTAAAAGACATGCAGATGCTTTTATGACAGGCTCTGATGAGTCGAGCCATTTTTTCAGTTGTGGTTCGACTTTAGCTTTTATTTCTTCGTTTCTTTCTCCTGTTCCAAGAGCAAGAATGGCATTTTTTCTGACTTTTAAATCACGCTTAGAGTTTGCTATTTCAATTAAAAAAGGTAGTGCTGGTATCAGATTCGATGAGTCTACTTTGGAATAATTTGACCATGTCGGAAAAACACCAGCTTTGGTGCAAATATAGCGAGCCATTCTGTCATCGCGAAGATAGGGGCTGATACTGAAGCATTGCAAGAAATCAGGTAGGATCTTTTCTGTGCTGAGTGCTTTTGGTGGTTGACCTTGATTTGAAAATATTGTCTCCATTACAAGCTTGCGCGAATAATCGTTAGTGCAGCTACAGCCAAATTCGGTATTTGAAGACATTTCAAAAAGATTGAAAGCGGCATTTGCGACTTGATTGTTGTCTTTGCTATTCAATTGCTTTTTGAGTTCGTCGAAGATTATTTGTTCGCATTTCAAAGAGTCCGATACAGGCTTGTCATCAGAAGCTTCGATAAAGCCTTCCCAGGAGCGCATAGTTGGGTGTGTAACCAATTGGTGATAAACTGCGCCATTTGCTGATTTCTTAAGGAAAAGAATATAGCTTTTGTTTGGTTGTAGATTGTAATGAGCATCGCTTTCTGCGCCGATGTCCGGTGTTGCGTCATTATTTTTTTCTGCTCGTTTTGCACCGCGATAAAAAACGTCTATTTGTTTGCTTGGCGCAGTTCCTTTTAAATTGGAAATTATTTGCAAATGTGCTTTCTGCACCTTCCAGAATGACGAATAGACAGGTATGTCTTTAGTTGCCGTTATAGGTTCGATGGATAATACCTTCGCCTTAACTACAAGCGACGCAGAGCCCATTAATTGCTTAACGGATGCGGGATAAGGCATTATCATTGCAAAAGACTG
>CAZFKB010000303.1:0-1706 GCA_964519785.1 uncultured Candidatus Obscuribacterales bacterium
AACCTTTGCATCTTGAGTGCGAGCATTTTCTAAATTGTATTCAGACTGGTCAAAGACCGCGCTCTGACGCCAATAATGCTTATCATGTCGTTCGGGTTCTGGCTGATGTTGAGAAGCGATTGATGGCAAGACCTGGTCTTTCTATTTCTAATTCTTCAAAATAAAAAACAACTTTGACTCAAAGTTTGATCTTGGTCATATAATGTCTATGGTTGTCGCCTGAATTGCGGGAGTAATTCAGTGGTAGAATGTCTCCTTGCCAAGGAGAATGTCGCGAGTTCGAGCCTCGTCTCCCGCTCCATTTAAGCCCTAAAGGCAACCTTAGGATATACGAGATATATATAATCGCCAAGTTAGAGGACATTAAGACATGACACCGAATCTATTCTTGATTTACTTTATTCGAAAATGGCATATGCAAGACCCAGTTGGATTGGGTATTGCGTTAGGTTTGAGCATTCAACAAATGAATAAATGGACACAGAAAGCCGCCAGCGCTATGCCAAAAGAGGATGCCGTAGAGCTTTTATCGGCTTTTGCAAAGTACGAAAATGCCAGAAGGAAGGAACGAGGATCGAGCAATTTTATGTCGGCTGCGGATGTTTTCGGCGAAATACAAGCAGCTTATCCTGAGGAAAACTTAGGCGGTGTTTTTAAAGTTGACCTCTTCTTTTCCCAGCAGGTTCCTCACCATGGCTAGAACAGCAGAGAAACCGATTTTAAATGACTTTGTTCAAGTCTTGATGGACCTTTTGAAGTGCAAAGGGTCTTACAAAGAAGCGGAAAGGAAGACAGGTATTTCCGAAGCAACCTGGCGCTCGTGGGCAAACGGAAAGGGATCGCCCTTAGCATTTTTAGAATGGTCTAATTCACTTGAAGAAAAAACAGGAAAAGACCTAAAAGAATTAGTGAAACTGGGACGAAAGACTGACAGAATATATAACGACGGTACCGCCGATTAAGCGGACTTAAACACTTGGCGTGATTTCTGCGTATTGCGAAAACGCAATTTCTGCGCTATTGTTTTGGACGGTAAATCTGACTGTCACCATTTTGGTGTTTTCATTTTTTGCTAAGAGTCTCGTAAGCTCTTCAAAGTGACAAAAACAAGTTTATAAGCAATCAAGGTATCCCAGTCACTTTGGGATTTTACGACAAATGAAGAGGCGATGCGGTCGAAAAGCGCGTCTCTTCTTTTGTAAGTAGTTGTAGGTATATCGAACTGATACATCAGCGAGGCGCTGTTAGCCTTTGCCGATGGATAGTTCATCTTTGGAGGTTTTCTCAAGTGAGAAGAATGAAAAATCCTAATCGTCTTTATATGGTCTTCGTGAATGGAAGGTCATACGAAGTTAAGACCCGTACAGAAACGCTAACCATCGCAAAAGAGCAGCTCAAGGTCGAGCGTGAAAACAAAAATGTAAAACTACTTTGGGTTAACTGTTTTGACGAAAACAGAGTCGAAAAAATTGCGCAGTGGATGCGTCGCCAGGGCACACATACAACCAATCGCCCTGGTGGCTGGGTAAGGGTGGTGCCAGCATGAGCTGCCTTTGGAAAAGACCCGACCTGTGCGAATCATCTTCGCTCTGCTGCATTGCTTGCGCGAGCAGAAATAATCAAGTTATCGAATTCCCTGTCCATCGCGTGGTGAAGCGTCGACGCCTTCTGGCTGTCGTTCTCGCTTTCTTCAAAGGCGCCTGGGC
>CAZFKB010000304.1:0-1673 GCA_964519785.1 uncultured Candidatus Obscuribacterales bacterium
GTTTTGGTGATTACGTTCTAAATATGGACCGAGGCCAGCCTTTTCCAACTTACGAGCTTGGCTTAAAGAACAAAAAGTTCGCTAACGCCAGCTAATTCAAAGCTTTGCCTGGTTTTCAGGAGCGAAATGGCCCATTTTTACGCGAATCGTTGCCATAGGTCAAATTTGATCAGGTTTGGACAGCGAATATTGAGCAGATCATTTTGAATTTGAAATCGAATGAGTTGATGGGAGATCCAAATTCTCGATTTAAGGCTATTAAGTTTCTGTCGTTTTAGTGCTAGAATTCTTAGTATCGTAGGCGGTGCGATAAATAGTTTTTCTAGCCGCTCAAATAGATTTCCCGAATTCACGAAGAGATTGATGGGGAGTCGATTGAGATTGTCGAGCTTGGAAGCAAAAGATTATATTGCCCCGCTAACAATTGTGCGTTATTGACAAGTTTTGTGTGTCGATGCGCACGGTTAAATCTACTTCCTTTTTGATATATTCAATGAATGTTTTAAACAGGTTATCCCCAGCGCCAATACACTGTTGTGAAATCATCGAGAACAGCAGGGCAGCCAATTATTTCACGCATATTGCCCTCGTGGTCTTCAATTGACCAACCCCAAAGTTCTGATTCTGAATAGGGTGGTTCTAAGTGATTCTTGGATTCATCTCTAAAAAAGGCAAACATCTCCTTGAATTTTTCGCCTTCAGGGGTCAAACGTAGGTGTCCAAGCATATCTGGATAGTTTACGCCCAAGAACTCAATATCGCCGACAAGCTCTGAGTTATGAAAGAGTTTCATCATTTTCTTCATTTAGAAATCTCCAGATATCTTCTTGGAATGGTTCCTTTAACCAACATTTCTTGTTCCAGTTTGATTGTGTAGAGTGCAATTGTTTTTTGATGGTCAGTCTTTTGAGAATGTTTGATTATTTCTAGCAGGTCTGCATGTTCGATGATCTCAGTCGACGGTAACTCGCCTAAACTAACTGCTTTTCTAAGAGCTTCAATGTTGACGGTTATTTTTTCATTGCCAAATCTTATAGCCACTCCTTCCTTCAAGGATAAGCTTATGTATGGGCTATAGCTCTTAGCATCACTGAATAAAAAACCTAATACATGGTCCACTGCATCAACGGGTTTGCCATTGAATATTCCTTCGGAGTTTGCTGGGACTAAATCGCCTTGCTCGTTGATGTGCGATTTGGGTCTGCCATTCTCATCGATTTTGGACTTGAAGTTATCGTCTCCTCTGTAAGCTTTGCGTGGTCGTTGTTCCTCCATTTTAAGAGCTAGGTCATCTTTAGTGACACGCGGGATGTCTTTCATTTTCATTTTGCCGACGCCAGCAACTTCTAGTTCTGGTTGGAGCAAGTCGTCTACATGTTTGCCGATAGATTCAGCGAGTTTCTTTGATGATTTACCGGCTTTATCGATTCCGCTTGCTGCAAGATCATCTAGTAATTGAGTGAAGTTTTTAGCTTTGCCCAGTGATTGGGCTCCTGCCATTCCTACCAGACCATCGGCGATTAGCTGAGAAATAAATTCAGCTTTGCGTCGCTCTTGTTCTCTTGCAGGGAGTTGATTCCATCGGTCATTCAGGATAATAGCCAGGCTAGCAATATCGCTGAAGGGCTTGCTGTAATCGCCTTCAAAGCCTATGTCGTAAAGATAGTCATAAG
>CAZFKB010000305.1:0-1664 GCA_964519785.1 uncultured Candidatus Obscuribacterales bacterium
GCAAGAAAAATCCAACGATTCTTGAGTCAGCCATTCCACGTTGCTGAAGTATTCACCGGTATCAGCGGTAAATATGTAACCCTCAAAGAAACAGTTGAATCATTCAAACAGATTCTTGCAGGTGAGTGCGACGACATGCCTGAGCAAGCCTTCTACATGGTAGGCGGTCTTGAAGAAGCAAAAGAAAAAGCGAAAAAACTCGCTGAAGCATAAGAGTAAAATAAAAGCAAATGACAAAAGAGAAAAAGGCGAAAGCTAAAGAAGAACCAGCCCGCGAAGACAGCCGCAATGTGTATGTCTTTGGCAGACTGGAAAACGAAGTGACGGTTCCCGTCATTCGCAGACTCCTTAGACTGGCTGAACTTGATTCACACGCGCCAATTACGCTGTACATCAACTCATCTGGTGGCAATGGCTACAATGCCGACGCTATCATCG
Organism: uncultured Candidatus Obscuribacterales bacterium; assembly: GCA_964519785.1. Classification (GTDB taxonomy): domain Bacteria; phylum Cyanobacteriota; class Vampirovibrionia; order Obscuribacterales; family Obscuribacteraceae; genus Aved-18. The sequence continues at coordinate 439 of CAZFKB010000305.1, forward strand.
CCATAATGAATTCGATCAAACCCAAAGTAAACACAGTTTGCCTTGGTCACGCATTGTCTGGTGCCTGCGAAATTTTAGCTGCGGGCACCGGAGAACGCTCAGCATATGAATATTCCACCATCATGTTTCACCAGACCATCTGGGAAGCTGAAGGCGATATAACTAACCTTGAGATTCAAGCCGCTCAGGGTCAGCGTTTCCGCAATGCTCAAATCGAACTTTTGCACAAATGCACTGGCGCACCAAAAGAAAAATTGCGCAAAGACATCGAGCGCGATTATTATATGTCCGCTCAAGATGCTCTTGAATACGGCATGATTGACAAATTGATCCGCCACAAAGGAAGAGCAGTTGATTCCAAACCCAAATTGACCATTGCCAGTGACTCTACTAAAAAACCTGTTGCAAAACGCGGCTCAGCAAGCCGTGTCAGCACCCGCGCAAAGACGGCTGTTCGCTCAACTAAAGCGACAAAAGCGAGAAAAGCCGCAACTCGCGCTAAAACCACGAAAAGATAACCGGAGTTAAACCCAAATCATGGCTAAGACTTTCAAACTCAAAGTAATTACACCAGAGCGTATCGTGTTCGAAAAAGACGTTGAGAAACTCACAGCCACAGCGCGTGACGGTCAGCTCACCATCCTTCCTAACCACGAACCACTTGTCACCGCTCTTGGTATCGACGTAATGCGAGCAACTGCATCTGGTGAAGAGTATGGTGCGGCTATCATTGGTGGCATTCTAGAAGTAGGCGTAAACGAAGTAACCATTCTCACCGATACTGCCGAAATGGGAATCGAAATCGACGAAGCACGTGCAAAACAAGCACAAGCAAGAGCCGAAGCCGAAAAGACCCAGCGCACAGACAAGCTCGAAACACACGCAGCAGAACTAGCTTTGGCAAGAGCCGTTGCTCGTTTAAGAGCCGTCGAAATGGCCAAAACCCGCAAGAAAATGCACCACTAGAGCTAAGACGCTTTCACATTTTTAGCTTTCGATATACCTTCCTTTTTGCGGCGTAAAAGGTTGGTTACGAATATGTTTTTATATTCGTTTTTCAGAGCTCTCTTTGGGATTATCAAAAGAAGAATTTTTCGAGTTTTCAAAATAAAAAATCGAGTCGTTTAGTGGATTTAAGTTATTTCGTTCCAAGAAATACGATATTTAAGCCCTTTCATTATGAATAAAAAAAGGTCGTTTACAACCTCGAAATAATCATTAAATCG
>CAZFKB010000306.1:0-1630 GCA_964519785.1 uncultured Candidatus Obscuribacterales bacterium
TGGAAAGAGCGAATTGCTGATGCCTATTTTGATCAACGACCACACGGCCTTGAATCTGCACCACTTCTGCCGAACGAACTTCAAAAAGCACAAAGTAGATTATTGGTGCCAGCATACAATTGGCTCTTCATTTCGGTTTGGTTAGGACTTCGCCCAAGCGAAATCGACGCACTCACTGATAAAAAGAAAATGAAAAACTGGAGAATTGAAAAAGATAAACAAGGGATCACAATCTTGCGAGTCTATCAACCGAAGCTTGTTTCCATAGAGCGAGAAAAACGCTGGAAGGGTATTCCCATTCTTTTTGATCAGCAGATCCAGGCTCTTGAAATTATTAAATCTGGCGAATTTAAAAGACCTCTGACAAAAACTATTCACCTGCACATAAGTGAAAGGCACAACAACTACGGCGGTCGCAAAGGATTTATGGACTTGATGCTGAACATGGGACAGAAGTTTGAGAATATTTCTGTTTGGCTTGGCCACACGACTCTGGATCGCTCACTACGCAATTACAAAAACAAACAAATCGTCAATTATGACATACCAGTTAAGCCAGAAAAGCCGCACCTAAAGCGTGTTAAATAGAAATTTTTTTTGCGCCGGGTCCGGAGTTTCGAGTTGACGTATATTATTGGATCCGGCGGAACAGGGTTATGAAAATAGCCCTGAATGATATCTACATCGAATTGCTAATAACTGATCCAAGATATGAAATACGCCCTGATGGAACAATCTGGACGACTGTTTGCAGAACTGGAAAAAACAGCATTAACAAAACATGGAGATTACTTTCTCTTGTTTCCACAGAATCAGGTCACTTGACCGTCAAGTACCGTCGCAAGCCGCTCTATATTCATCGAGTTATCCATCGAAAATTCAACGGCCCCCTTCGAGCTGACTATGCTGTGAATCACATAGATGGCATCAAGACCAATAATACTCCGGCCAACCTTGAGCTTATAACCCATTCAGAAAACATGCTTCATTGCTGGCGAGTACTCGGTCATACCCCATTGAAACCTAGGAAGAAAATTGATCAAATGATTGCAGAGAGAATACGAGCAGAATATATAGCTGGCTCGACTAATAAGGAACTGCGTGAGAGATACAAACTTGCAAAAGCAACTATTAGCTATATCGTGAACAAAAGGACTTGGTGCTAAATCTAGCTTAGAATAAAAAAGGAGTGCCGTAAAATTTATGTTCGTCGTAAAAAATAGAGTGTTAAGATTCTTTATTTTCTTAATTGGATTCTGCTCGATTGTGACTGGATTAATAGGAATATTTGTTCCGCTGCTCCCCACAACCCCTTTTGTCTTACTTGGAGCCTGGTGTTTTCTGAAAAGCTCGCCACGTGCCCACAGTTGGATATACCGACAACCTGTTTTGGGAAGGGCACTCAAAAATTGGGAAATTCGCCGAGCAATCTCGAGACCTACAAAACGGATTGCACTAACAATGATTTCTCTATCAGGACTTTTGATGTGGTTTAAAATAGATGTTCTCTGGGTCTGCTGGCTTGCCTCTATATTTTTAGTTAGCGTTTCAGTATTTATTATTAGAGCAAACGAAAATTAGTAATAAAATCAATTCTTTGCCCATCACTTAGATGAAACTGGCAAAATTA
>CAZFKB010000307.1:0-1624 GCA_964519785.1 uncultured Candidatus Obscuribacterales bacterium
CAATTTTTACAATATTCGGGTTCTCTTCACTCAACTGCAGATAGATTCAAAAAGTTCTAAAAAGACAAGCACGGTTCTCCTCCAAAGGTAGGGGCACCCGGAGTTTCTGTTAGCCACAATATGCTTTTACTCTGATCCTAAAATTTCCAAAGTTATGCATTCCGTAAGCTCGATTTTGTATCTCATCCATTCTTCGATGTAAACCCTCGGTTATCGAGTTGGTCTTACTAAATCTCCACATTCTCACGACCTCTTCGCTCCAGTTTTCAAGTGTCGCTCCCAGCGTTTCTAAGTTTCTGAACTTTGACATTTTTAAGGCTCGGATTGCGTCTAGAAACTGCGGGATTACTCGCTTTGCTTCGGCCTTACTGTGGACCCTGGTCAAAATTACTTTCATCAACTTTTGCTTAAAATCATAGACTGCTTTCAATGCAGGGTTCTCGTTCAAATATCTGTTTAAATTTCGCCGGGATTTTTCCTTCATCTCACTCCACTCATGCATTCGCATTAAATACATTAAACCTCTATTTTTTCTGCCAGCTTCATCGAGTTGTGACCAAGTCTTTAAAAAATGATGGTTCACAAGTCTCACCACATGGAATCTGTCAGCGACCACCATAGCTCGGGGAAAATATTCTTTTGCCAAACTTCGGTATGTTTCGCTTAAATCCATCACAATTACCTTGCAGTTTTGTTTGTCTGGTAGTCGCTGCAAATACTTGCCCAGATTGGATTCCGAGCGACCCAGGGTAATATCAAATACCTTATGCTTTTGCAGATTCACAAGTGTTGTTTGATAGCCCAGTTTCTTGCTAAATTTTTTCTCGTCAATGCCCAAGACCTTCGGGCAACTTGCATTCTTGTGCTCGTCAAACTCTCGCTGTAAATAACGTCTGTAATATCGCCCTACTGTTGCTTCACCCAAACCAAGCCTTTTGCTAACACCTAATATTGATGCGCCATCGTGGTGCTTGATCGAGACTTCATCTTTGAAGGGTTCAGTTGATCGTTGATAGGGCAAAATTCCTGGCATTCTTTGGTTAAAATATTTACCGCAATCCCTGCAAAAAAACTTGTGGGTTTGGATAATTAAGACGCTTTTGGCGCACCCAATACTGTGATGCTTTAACACCCTCTGGAAACGATCTTTTTTTCGAAGATTCACAGATCGACAATGAAGACATTCAATCAACCCAGTGTACTCGGCGACAATTTCAACGGTTTTTAATCCTTGATAGGAAATGATTTTAAAATTGGGCAATCCAATGATAGGTTCGTGTCCTGTCGGGGGCATTTGGGGTTCCTTTTGTTAAAACGTTTCTTAGTAAAAACATTCTAACAGATTCCCCGACTGCCCCTGTCATTGATGGAGAACCCCCACCGTTAACCGTGAAAAACCATATTTTTGACTATGAGCTTCCTCAGTCTGAGTGTTATTTTGCGCCGAATTTGCGTTCTTAAATTGCAAGGGGGAATACAACATGAAATATGGAGCCATCATTTTGTTCATTGGACTGAGTGCTTTGCTTGCCAATGCCGACGCAAGTTTGAACTTCAATCAAACCGATTTTGATTCTTACGAATTGAGTGATTCAAAACTTCAAGAACTCAATTTCAATTTTGA
>CAZFKB010000308.1:0-1624 GCA_964519785.1 uncultured Candidatus Obscuribacterales bacterium
TTGAAGGCCTGGCTGTTCGGCGGGTGCGAGATTTCGACCAAAGCGGCATTGTTTTGTGTCGTTTCGTCCATTTGCGAAACTGCTTGATACACTTGATTGATTCCACTGAATTGTTCTTTTGAGGCACAAGTTATTTCCGACATGATTGAATTAAAATTCGATATGGAATTAACAATCTCGCTCATCGTCATTTCAGCTTGACTGACCAAATCCGTACCGTCGTGAACTCGTTGCACTGAATCATCAATTAACGCTTTGATCTCTTTTGCTGCGGTTGCGCTTCGTTGCGCTAAGTTTCTCACTTCTGTCGCGACCACTGCAAATCCTCTGCCTTGTTCTCCTGCGCGAGCAGCTTCAACAGCCGCGTTCAATGCCAGTATGTTGGTTTGGAAAGCAATGCCGTCAATCACGGTAATAATGTCTGCAATTTTACTTGAGCTTTCTTTGATTGATGACATCGTGGTGACTACTTCTTTCATGACACTGCCGCCTTGCATGGTGATCGATCTTGCATTATCGATTAATTGCCCCGCACTGGAAGAGTGATCGGTATTTTTTCCTACGGTTGGAGTCAGTTCTTCCATACTCGCTGCAGTTTCTTGTAGTGCTGATGCTTGCTGCTCTGTTCTGCCCGAAAGATCCATGTTTCCTGTGGCAATTTCTTTCGATGCCTGATGAACCGCGATTGCATTTTTTTGCACATCTAAAATCGTCGCTCTTAAATTAACACTAACTTGTGATAAGCAATCAAGTAATTTGCCGAATTCATCTTTTCGGTTCGCTGAAATGGTTTGCGTCAATTCTCCAGAAGAAATTAAACTGGCGATTTCTGTAGCTTGATTGATCGGATCAACGATTCTTTTTTTCAGTAAGAAAGCGAAAGAAAAGCAAGTAGCTACTGCTAAAAATGATAAAAAGGATATCGTGGCGTTTGCGCTTGTGAACGTTTGTTAAGAAGACTCAGAATATAGAGCAACGCCACCAATGATCGCAAATAGCGAAGCTAAAATCGACATCAACACATTAATTTGCTTATTTACGCTCATTTTGAACCAGGCCATTATTTTACCGGCTAAGTCGGTTCTAATGACTTGTCCATTTTGGATTTTAAGATTGTCGGCCTTGTCTTCTAAGAATTTTCTATAGATAGGAATCGCCGCCTCGATATCTTTTTGGGATGCTTTGGTGCGAACCGATAAATATCCTGTTACTTGGCCATTCCTTTTGATAGGCGCTGCATTGGCTCTGATCCAATAAAAATCTCCGTTCTTACGGCGATTTTTCACCAATCCGGTCCAAGTTGAACCTCCCTTTAAGGTTTGCCAAAGGTCTTCAAAAGCTTGTGGTGGCATGTCGGGGTGACGAACGATATTGTGCGCTTTGCCAATCAATTCCTCTTGAGAAAATCCACTGACTTCAATAAAAGTTGAGTTGACATAGGTAATCCTGCCTTTTGTATCTGTTGTCGAGACTATCAGCGTATCTTCGTCGATAGGATACTCAATATCAGTAATTGGTAAATTTACGCGCATTCTATTGATTTCCTTTCATAAAAATAAATTTACACTACATTTTTCGAAAATTTGTACTTTGAAACATGCAGTCGATACCTCGCTGCTTTCAG
>CAZFKB010000309.1:0-1623 GCA_964519785.1 uncultured Candidatus Obscuribacterales bacterium
AAAATATAGAAGTAGGTCAATTCGTCCCGGTTTGTTTGCCTGGAGCAGTTGTAATAAACCGCAAAACAAACGAACCACTGCCTATCAAAAAATCAGAAATCAGAGGCGTTACTTCAAATGGAATGCTTGCTTCAGCTTCTGAATTAGGAATCGCCACAAGCGATGTGGATGGAATTCATATTCTCAAAAGACCAGGCGAGAGCTCTTCGCTCAAGCTGGGACAAGATGCCCTTGAATTGCTCAATTTAGCAAGTGACCAGGTTTTCCATGTTGGAACCAGGTCTAATAGAGGTGATGCACTTTGTATCAAGGGCATGGCGCGCGAAGTCTGTGCGCTGACCAATCGTAAAATGGTAGAACACAAAACCAAAAACGAACAAGTAGCAAAAGCCTTTTCGTGCGACTCTAAGAGCAGCTCTCCTTTTTCGGTCGAAATCGATGCTGACGCAAATGAAGACTGTCAGTTCTTTTCAATAATAGTAATTGAAAATCTCAAGGTCTCACCTTCTCCCGATTGGCTTGCAAACCGGCTTACAGCAATGGGTATGCGACCGGTCAACAATATAGTAGACATCACAAACTATGTCATGCTCGAACTGGGACAACCACTTCACGCTTATGATCTGGACAAATTACCTGCAAAATCGATAGTCGTGCGCAAAGCGCGCGAAGGCGAGAAAATGCTATGCATCGACGGCAAAGAACGTCAGGCAACAAATGAAGTACTTGCCATTACATCTGGTGACAGGCCTGTCGGCTTTGCCGGAATAATGGGTGGTAAAGATAGCGAAATTTCAGACAGTACTCAAAATATTGCTCTTGAAGCCGCCTGGTTCAAACCAGCACGAGTGCGCAGGGGCAGCCGCTTGCTTGGACTTTCAAGCGATTCGAGTCTGAGATTCGAGCGCGGCGTCGACCTTGCCGGAGTGAAGTCGGCTCTTGAGCGTGCGACCGATTTGATCATAGAAATATGCGGCAGCGATGCAAGTGTAAAAACTTTGCAGTCACCAATCACCGCAGGCAGTGACAAAGTTTTGAACCAAAACAAAATCGTTGTCCGAATGGATCGAGTCAAAAAGCTTTTAGACATTACACTTGAAGCTGAACGTGCAGCTGAGTTACTCAATCCACTCGGCTTTAAAATCGAAGTAAAAGACAACAAGACACTCGAAGTCATTTCTCCCAGCTACAGAGAAAAAGACGTTCAGCGCGAAATAGATGTCATCGAAGAAATTGCACGTTTATATGGTTATGACAATATTCCGGTGTCGTCACCAGCTAGTACGACCAGTCCTGAACCTCGAGACCTTCTTTTACAAAATCTGAAAAACAAATTGATGGGCCAGGGTTTTAGCGAAGTGTGGGCAAGCAGTTTGCGCGGACAAAAAGACTTTACAGGCCACACCAAAGAAGAACTGGATTCGGTGGTTAGAGTTTTAAACCCACTTTCCGCAGACCACCAGGCTATGAGACAAAGTCTTTTGCCAGGCTTGCTCGAAGTGATCAACTACAATCAGTCGCGCGGAGAGCGCAATGTGTGGTTCTTCGAACAAGGGCGCGGTTATCGAGTAGTCGATGGCAAGCCGCAAGAATACCAGCTTTTATCCGGAATCATGACGGGAA
>CAZFKB010000310.1:0-1571 GCA_964519785.1 uncultured Candidatus Obscuribacterales bacterium
AGCCTTGAAGCCCTTCTTGGCGTATATCCGCTAGTGCGAATTTTCGACTTTTGCATTGGTGTCTATGTCGGCTATTTTTTCAGACAAAACAAAGACAAAATCAAATTTAATAAGACCAGTGCGACTCTGCTTGAACTAACAGCTTTACTGGCTGTTTTTCTAGCAATCTGGAATACTTCTTCCATTGCCAATGCAGCGAAAAATATTCCATTCATTTCTGACGCTGGCTCATACTGGCTTAGAGAATCGGGACTTGTAGTAGTGTTTTTTGCTGCACTGATATTCATTCTTGCATTAGAACGCGGATACTTATCGAAAAGTTTGGGTGCACCATATTTAGTGCTGCTTGGTGAGATCAGTTTTGCAATTTATCTATGGCATTTTCCACTGATAAAAATCTTCTATGCCTATATACCGCATGAGCGCTCGCTTCGGGCTTTTTGTTTTTATCTGATTATTCTTTTCTGCTTGAGTTTTTTGAGTTACAAATTGTGGGAGAGTCCTGCTCGCAAACTTTTTGCCCAAATGGCAAATAAGGAAAAAATCGGGCTTAAACAACTATTGCCAAAATTTGACCTCAACATCGCTATTTCATTGATTTTACTTTGCTTAAGCACATATTTCGTTCAAGACAAAATTCAGAATTTAAACAATAGCCAATTAGCAAGGCTGAAAGAAAAGAAGTCGTTTACACTCACTCAAAAAAGTTTCGATTCGAACCTGTCGCTTTATGGATACCAGATTGAAAGCACTCCTTTTGGAAAGAGAGTGGATCTTCTTTGGGTAAGAAAAGACGGCAATTCAGCTTGCGATTCATTGCTTGTGCAATTGTTCAATGCCAAAAACGAACTCTTTCACCAACAGCAGTTAAGACTCTGTTTTACTGGAAGCGGAAACTTTGTATTGCCAGTCGAATTGCCGGAGCGAGCCTACAGAGAAGCAACTAAACTAACTCTGCGCACAAGCAATAACGAAGAGTCTCTTATTCTTGCGCACTAGGTGCAGATTCGCCCTGCTGCGATGCTGCAGGCATCGATACGTTGCGAGTCCAGGTGGCATTCTTCTTTGTGTCTTTAACCACGATAGAAAGAACTTGAGCTTTGTACATCAGATCTTTTATTGGGTCCATGATCTGAAAACGCAATTGTGGATCCGAAAGTTGGGTCTCAACAGTAATTTCAACTGGACCATTGAAATTGATGTCGGCAGGACCGCCGCCGCCATGTTGAGCCCAGGTTACTGTACCTTTGGCTCCAATAGCAGTAAGACTTTCATTTATCTTAGAAGCGACCATCTGGCGCGCTTGCATAGGAGTAATCTTTTCAAGTGGATCTTCTTGGACCGGACCGCGACGCATCACCTGTCCAACCCAGCTCGATTGTGCCAGCCAGAATACTAGAATTCCGCCAATCAGAATAATGACAAGGACAGGCATATAGTTGGGACCTTTAGCCTTTTGTTGTCCAGCAAATAAAGCGCTTGTGCGTTTGCCGCCACCTTCGGTGATTCTGACCTTCTGCTTTGTACCGCAAGACGGACAGACTTCTTCAAATCCGTGCAGTGGAACCCTA
>CAZFKB010000311.1:0-1543 GCA_964519785.1 uncultured Candidatus Obscuribacterales bacterium
CAAAGTACAGGATGACAGTAACATCTTCGGCGTAAATTGCTTTGATGAAAAGTGTCGGTACGTTGGCAATTTTAAATGAAATCATGAAGGTCTTATTGTATCCTAAACCTGCTTAGTCCTTCTTTGTTTGGGAGAATATTCTATGCGCTTGATTCTGGCTCTGGCAATTACTTTGGGTCTCAATTGTTTCCCTTTAGTCACCAGCGCGTGTGACATGCACAAAAGCAGCACAAGTGTCGATAGTTTAAAAGGTTTGTCTCCAGGCGATGCTTATGGGAAGTATCACTCTGCGCTCGAGCATGCCAAGGAAATTTCCGAGATATTGCCTTACTGGAGTGCCGAATCTGCCAAGGAATACGAAGCGAAAAAATTGTCTAAAGAAAGCGCACAAGAAGCTCTTGCTTCATTTCAGAAAATGCTGCCTGAAAAATTGAAAGTGGTGGCAGAAAAAATCGAGGGTGAAAGTGCTGTACTCACAATAGAGTCACACGAAGTGACTGCTTTTGATAAAGAGAAACTAGAAGAGTTGGAGCGTCTTGCAAAGTCTTCAGATAGCTCAGTGAAACTAGACCAGAAACGTGTCTATAAATCGAATATCAAAGGCACCATCGCGATGCGATTAGAAAATGGCATCTGGAAAGTACACCGCGAAAATTTTGACTCAGAATTTGAATCCGACCCCGTGGATACGAAGTCGGATGCAAAGTCGAAATTGAAAAAATCCTGAGTCTTAATCAATCAACGATTCGTTCTTTGATGAATTGACAGGCTGTTTTGATAGCGCCCTCTGCGGCGGGTGTTTTGGCCAGAGCATTCAGCATCACAAAGTCGTGAATAGTGCCGCGAAATGTCATGGCAGTGACTTTCACGCCCGCTTCTATGAGTTTGTGAGCGTATGCTTCGCCTTCATCGCGCAAAACGTCAAATTCGCCATTGATTATAAGAGCTTCGGGCAAATCTTTGAGCTGGTCTAGAGTCGCTTGTAATGGCGAAGCTTTGGGATCCATTCGCAATTTTGAGTCTGTAATATACTGGTCCCAGAACCATTGCATAGCTTCTCTTGTCAGGAAATGACCTTCGGCAAATTCTTTGTACGAATGATTGTCGAATTCAGCGTTTGTGACAGGGTAAAAAAGTACTTGCGCCTTGAACTCAACTCCGCCGCGTTCTTTTGCAAGCATTGCCAGAACAGTCGCCATATTACCGCCGACACTGTCTCCTGCTACAATCATTTGGTCTTTATCGAGATTGTATTTTGAGGCGTTGTCAGACAGATATTTTGCTGCTGCGTAAAACTCTTCGATAGCTACAGGAAATTTTGCTTCCGGGGAGCGAGAAAAATCAACGAAAACAAGGGCGGCCCCGCTTCCTGCCACTAAGTCGCGAGTCAGTCTGTCATAAACATTTTTGTCTCCAAATACCCAACCGGCACCATGACAGTAGAAAATGACCGGTAATTCGGTTTTGCTGTTTTCTGGTCGTACTATCCTAATGCTGATATCGCCTCTGGTATCGGTCTTGAAAACGATGTCTTCGATCTGGG
>CAZFKB010000312.1:0-1540 GCA_964519785.1 uncultured Candidatus Obscuribacterales bacterium
TGGTGAAACAGTCGCCGGTCGGTTTGCGCTAAGTGCGCGCTCCAGGTCGTGTTTTAAATCGCCCATTGTTTGATAACGCGCTTCCGGAGCCTTTTCAAGGGCTTTGAAAATAATGCGCTCGAAAACTTTGGGAATTTGATATTCAGGACACAGCTGGTCAAAAGGCAACGGTGGCTCAGATATTTGTTTGCTCAAAGTCTCGACATAGTTTTTTCCAAGAAATGGCACTTCACCTGTGAGAGCTTCATACATCACGATTCCTAATGAATAGATGTCGGTTCGCTCGTCTGTATTAATGCCTGTTGCTTGCTCGGGGCTCATATAAATAGGACTGCCCCAGACTTCGCCCATGCGGGTCAATTTGGAAGCTTCTTCCACCAGTTTAGCGATACCGAAGTCGACGATTTTGACGTAATCTTCGGTATTACCAAGTTTGACAAGCATGATATTGCCAGGCTTTAGGTCACGGTGAATAGCGCCGTGTTTGTGTGCGTGCTGAATTGCTGCAGCCACTTGCACAAATACATCTTGAAAGCGCTCCAGTGAGAGTTTGCCATCTTTGCGCAAAACCTGGTTCAAGCTCTTGCCTTCAAGATAATCCATTATAAAAAACGGCTGACCGCGCCTGCTTGTTCCATAGTCATGCACCCCGACTATGCGTGGGTGATTGAGTCTGTTCAAAACTTGTACTTCGCGCTGGAAACGTGTGACTACCGATTGGTCGGAAAGTCCGTCTGTGCGTAGCGCTTTGACTGCAACTATTTTATTTGTCTGCAAGTCTTTTGCCTTGTAGACCAGATTCATGCCGCCTTGACCAAGGAGGGAAAGAACATAGTAACGTTTGCTCAAAACCTGCCCAACCAGCAAATCTTGTCTGTTCGCCGGTATTTTGACTCTATAAGCTTGCGAGCCGAGAAGACCTCTGTCGAGGCCTAAAGGGAGAAATTTGAGTGTTTGTTTAATCAGCATCAATAGAGCTTAATCGCGTTGCTTCCTATTCTTTTCCAGCTGATGCCGCTCCCTCTTTTTTGATGTTCCCAGAGTGAATAGCCGCCTAACAAATTTACCAAAGTACCTAATAAGTGATGGCGTTGACCAGAATCTGCATCAAGCCAAGAATTGCACCAATGATTAATCCAAAATACTCAAGTGCTTTGAGTTCGGTTTTGCAAATTTTATAGACCAGACTTTCGAGCTGTTGCGGTGAAAAGAGGTCAATTTTGCTCACAATCAAACCATGTACACCGATTGCAGGAATAGCTTGTTCAATTAGCTGTCCAAGTTCGCGTTTGAGATACGAATAAGTAAATGCAGCAAGATTGCGTTTTAAATTGACCAGAAAGGTTTCGGGAACTGATTCTGGATTGAAGCGCAAAATAGCCGATTGCACTGTCATCATTGCTTCGTCTTGCAGTCTGCGACAGGCTTCGAGCAAATCTTCCTTGTGTTCAATCATGAATTGTCTGACAAAATTGTTCACGTTCAATTTGAGCTTAGCGATGTTATCTAAGGGCATTGAACGTAAATCAAAGTTAGCAAT
>CAZFKB010000313.1:0-1529 GCA_964519785.1 uncultured Candidatus Obscuribacterales bacterium
TAGACGGTGTTATATATGGCCTGGGCAAGATATGAATACCAGTCCATTGACACTGGAACAATCAGAAGCGTTATCCCCAATACTCGGCAAGTTGCGTGGCACTTTGATGGAAGCGAATGATATCTGGCGCGAGTACTGTGCCGGGCATCAAGAAAGTTTGATTTCACTGCGCGAAAACATTAAGCAATTGCAACAATTGTCGCAGCAAGTTCAATGTGCACCGCTCGAAAAATTAGTCAATGGCATCAGCCAAGCCGTTAGCTTTTTGCACGATAGGCAGGAAGATATCAACGAAGAATTGGCAATGGAAATGGCCACTGCTTTATTACTCGCGGAAAGTATTGTTGACGATTTCAATCAGCCTTCCGCTGATCTGCCGCAGCAAGTCGAAGCGGTCATTGCTCGATTACAACAAGTAACATTATCGAGCGGCGATATATCGGGAGAGCTGCATCATCTTCCCTTCAACATCATTGATAACCGGAAACAAGAAAAAGAACTGCTCACGCAAATCGCGCAAGAGATTCAAGCTAATTTAGCTTTGATCGAAAACACGTTAGATGCTTTCTTTTTTGAACCGGAGAAACGCCCCGAACTGTCTAAGCTCGCTACATTATTTAAGCAAATTTCCGGCGCATTTGTTGTATTAGAGCTAGAACGCGCGAATAAATTACTCGATCTTTGTCAGAATCTGGTAGCAAAGTTACTCGACCAAGAACATCAAATCATTGAAGCTGAACAAATTTTGCTGGTCGATGGATTAAGCAGTCTCGGTTTTTTTATCGCATCGCTCAAGAATGGGCGGCCAGACAGCTATCAAATCATTGAAGAAGCCATTGCTTTATTTGAAATCGCTTCGTTACCTGAAAATGCTTCATTGTTGGCGCTGGAAGCGGCGGTTGAAGCAGACAATACTCCACAACCTACTGCTGAATCGGTTGAGCCATTAGATAAATTAACAAAACCAGAACCTGACCGAGAATTATTAGATGTTTTTCTGGAAGAGGCTGACGAGGTTCTAGCCAGTATTACTAGAGATTTTAAGAATTGCCAGAAAAATCGCAGTGACGGCGTTGCCTTAGTAGCCATGCGGCGCGCATTCCATACGCTGAAAGGTAGTGGCCGAATGGTCATGCTGGATGAAATGAGCGAGGTTGCCTGGCATCTTGAACAAGTTTTAAATCTTTGGGTTATCGAAAAAAGAACTGCGTCCGATTCTTTGATCGATTTAATTTCCAGAACGGTGAATGCTTACAATGTATGGTGTAAAAATTTAAGCACGTATGGCACCACAGATGTGGAATCCGAGGATTTATTGCAGCTCGCATCGGAATTACTGCAAAGCAAATATAGCTGCCAAATCACCCCGAAAATAACGAAAACCACGGCCGATAGCAATGTAACAACCGATGCCGACGACGAACTTAAAACGGCGGTCGCTACTTCAACTTCGGTTTCAAAAGTTGATTCGATACAAGCGGATATCGAAAAAGTAGCAATCAATGAAGCTGCCACTGCGTCACCAATAC